>JAWOIY010000236.1:0-17134 GCA_046484425.1 Desulfobacterales bacterium
ACAATTCGAAATCTCAAACATGACAAACTTGTAAAAAGTTTTTTGTGAGCGACATTTGAGCATTTGGGGAATCAGCGTTTCAAGCGGTGAAGCGTTAAAAATTTCAAGCTGTTTGAGGCGCTTGCGCCGAGTTCTTGAAATTTAGCGGAACCGATGGAAACGCCCCCAAATGGTCACGGAGCGAGCAATATCGACTTTTTACGAAACCATCAAAATGGATACCTATTAAATTATTCCTCGTTCAACTTTTCCTGAAGATTTTCTCTTAAAATCTCTCCAAAAGTAGACGTCGTATGCCTGGTGTTATTGACATATTCGCTCAGCAAGCTCTGTTCACTCTCCATCTCCAGCCGTTTAATTGAAAGGCCGATTCGCCTTTCCTGGCTGTTGATATTCATAACTTTGGCTGTGATGACATCGCCGATGCTAAATTTACCGATGGGGGTCTTTATCTTTTCTTTACTAATTTCAGATACATGTACAAGTCCCTCTATCCCTTCCTCGATTTCAACAAAAACGCCAAAATCGGTAAGATTGGTCACTGTACCCGTAATCTCTTTCCCGACTTCATACCGCTCGGCGACGGTCTTCCAAGGGTCTTCCTGCAGTTGTTTTATACCGAGCGAAAATCTTTCGTGTTCCTTTTCAATATCCAACACAATGGCCTGGACCACGTCGCCCTTTTTGTATATCTCCGATGGATGTTTGATCCGCTTTGTCCAGGAAATATCGGAAATGTGTACAAGCCCGTCAATTCCTTCTCCGATGCCGATGAAAAGGCCGAAATCGGTGATGTTCTTTATTTTGCCTTCAATCGTTGTGCCGACAGGATACTTTTCACTGATAATATCCCATGGGTTCGGCACCACTTGCTTCATACCCAGAGAAATCCGCCGGTTTTCAGGTTTAATATCCAAGACGACGGTTTCAACCACCTCACCCACAGAGACAACTTTGGAAGGATGACGAATCTTTCGGGTCCACGACATTTCAGAAACGTGAATAAGCCCTTCGATACCTTCTTCCAACTCAATAAATGCACCATAATCAGTCAAACTGACAACCTTTCCATTAACACGGGAACCTATCGGATATTTTTTTATAGCTGATAACCAGGGATCGTCGGCAAGTTGTTTCATCCCCAAGGAAACTCTCTCCCTTTCAATATCAAAGCTTAATACTTTCACAGTTATTTTGTCACCCACCGAAAAAAGCTCCGAAGGATGTTTAACCCGTCCCCACGAAATATCCGTAATATGAAGGAGGCCGTCTACACCACCAAGGTCAACAAACACACCATATTCTGTTATATTCTTTACAATACCAGTCACAACTTTCCCGTCTTCAATGGTTGCTAATGTTTCATATCGCTTGGAATCGCGCTCCTCTTCAAGAATGACTCGTCTGGATAAAACGATGTTACTCCGTTTTCGATTGTATTTTAGGATCTTAAATTTAAATGTCTTACCGACCATTTCATCAAGATTGCGAATCGGACGCAAATCTGCTTGTGAACCGGGCAGAAATGCCTGAACACCAATGTCTACGGAAAATCCCCCCTTGACGCGATTGACGATAACACCTTCTACAATTTGATCTTCGTCATAGGATTTCTTGATGTCTTCCCAAACTTTTACTTTGGCTGCCTTTTCTTTGGAAAGGATGACACGTTCTTCTTCATCATCCCACCATTCCACCATGACATCAACCTTGTCTCCCACATTGACAGTTAATTCGCCGTCTTCATTTCTAAATTCATTAATTCGTATCTGTCCTTCTGATTTGTACCCGATGTCTACAAGGACATAATCTTTATCCACCGATATTATCCTGCCGGTAACGACTTCGCCTTCAGCAAAACGCTTAAAGCTCTCCTCGTACATATCCATCATTTTGTCCATGTTTTCAGGCAGCCTGGTTGCGTCTTTAGAAGCTTCACGTTTAACAGGGCGTTCTTCCGAAATGCCGGTCGTATTCGAGATCTCTTTCGTCGTATCACTTGTTTCTCGAGGCGGTTCAGAACTTGTGCCCGCTTCTTGAACATCTTCCGGCCTATTCATTGAATCTTGAACGTTATCAGATGGTGTTTCTTCGATAGTTGAATCCGTTTTCAATACTGCTTCTTCCTGCATACCTTCCGCATCTGATCGTGTGCCGGACATCTCATCAGATCGTTTTTTGTTTGAATCATTGGTTTCAAAATTTTCCATTAAATACCATACCCCCTAAGCCAGTTTTTTTAGCCATGGACTTTAAACCACGGCATAAACGTTATTGCTATCAGACTCATATCCAAAAAACAACGATTATTTTAAATAAATTATCTCGATTTCGCATCGTCTGCCGCTGACAAATTGAAAATAGGCGGAAAATTTGAACAAATGTAACAGGTTAGTTTTTGAAAAGCGCCGGATACGAGTAAAGAATCCTGGCCCATAGGACCAGGCTTTTCAAGGTAAAATGAATTTTGGGGGGGTGTTAAAACGTTCCGAATCGATGGGTTTCAAAGCTGTGAAGCCTCCCCGCCTTAAAGGATGGGCTTGCAGGGAACAGGCCGGTCAAGTGATATTGTCGATAACCGTCATCATGCGGTCAACAACGGTTTCAATCGTTAGGTCGGTTGAATCTATGTGAATCGCATCTTCAGCCGGCTTTAAAGGGGCCAGATTTCTGGTGCTGTCATTTTTATCCCTGTGCCGCATATCTCTTTCAACCATTTCAAATGATTGGGGGTTTACCGATTTAAATTCCTTGTATCGCCTTTGAGCCCTGGTTTTTTGAGATGCATCCAGAAAAAACTTCACATCGGCATTCGGAAACACGACGGTTCCCATGTCACGCCCTTCAAACACGACACCTTTCTCCTTGCCCAAATTCCGTTGCAAATTTAAAAGAAAATTCCTTACAACCGGTCTTGCGGAAACCGCGGAAGCAAACATCGTTATGCCCGGAGTCCTAATTTGATCGGTGATATCGGAATCATTTAAGACTAACCGCAACCCTTTTTCATCTCGCACAAAATTCATTTTAAGACTATCGCACAGCTTCTCAAGACCTTTATCGTCATCAGGACGCAGACCCGATGATATCGCCGCCAGTGCAACGCCCCTGTAAAGGGCGCCGGTGTCAATATATCTGTAACCGAGTCGATGGGCCAGAATCCGGCTTACCGTAGTTTTGCCGGCTCCTGAAGGACCGTCTATGGTAATAATCAGTTGTTTCATGGGCTTTTGAAACAAATCATCAATCGTCAACCGTTTGTCCTGAGACTATCGATTGTCAAATCTGGACCGGAGAACCTTTTTCACGCCATACTTTTTTCAAGCGCTTTTAAAAACCGGACATTCTCTTCATGAAGTCCGACGTTGATTCTTATATAATTGGGGTAACCGTAGGATTTCATAGACCGGACAATAACCCCCTGCCGGAGCATTTTTTCGTAAATTTCATCAGCGTCTTTGTGAACATCGACCAGGAAAAAATTGGCCTGTGTGGGGAAATATTTTATATTCCGTCTCTCGAGAGCATCATATAAAAAATCGAGACCTTCGTGTATCAGTGAAATGACTTTTTTGAGAAAAACGCTGTCCTCAAGCGCGGCAACAGCGCCGGCCTGAGCCAGTGAACTGGCGTTAAACGGGAGCCTTATCCTGTTTAAAATACCTGCAATTTCGGCCGGCATGACACCGTAACCAATACGAAGTCCGGCCAGGCCATAGGCTTTGGAAAAGGTTCGAAGGGTAATTAAAGGTCTGTCGTTGTCAATATATTCAATGCTTTTGGCGCAATTTTGATCCCGCACGAATTCAATATACGCCTCATCCACCACCACAATCACCTCTGGTGGGATCTCTCGTATAAAATTTTCAAAATTTTTCTTTGAAAAAATGGTTCCCGTTGGATTATTGGGATTGCACAGAAAAATCATCCGTGTTTTTGAGGTAATCTTTTTTTTTATTTCTTCCAGATCAATGCAGAACGATGTTAAAGGAACAAATATCGGCATTGCACCGGAACCGCGGACCATAATTTCATACATGAGAAAAGAAGGATTCGGCAATATTGCCTCGTCACCCGGTTGAAGCATGGCAAAGGCAAGCATACCGATAATTTCGTCTGAACCGTTTCCCAAAACAATGTTTTGGGGCGACAACCCGATATAATCTGAAATCTTTCGAATGAGATCATACCCGCTTCCATCCGGATAGCGGTTCAGTTTTACCATCGCTTTTTTGATGGCTTCAACCGCCATTGGAGACGGCCCCAAAGGATTTTCATTAGAGGCTATCTTTATAGAGTCAACAATACCGTATTCCCTTTCAAGCTCTTCCAGAGGTTTCCCGGGAGTATAAGGCTTTAACGATAGGATATAATCTGCAACAGACAATTTCATTCTTCGGTTTAGAGGGTCACTTTTCTTTGTTTACTTCGATTGACTGGCCTTTTTACCCGCGTCAAGCGCCGCCATATTTATCGGAATAAGTTTTTCCCTTGAAGAGAAGGTCTCTTTGATACATTTGCGTATGCCTTCAAAGTCGACCATCTTGCTGCGGGCAACAAAAGCGCCAAGCGCCACGATATTGGCAACCTTTACGCTCCCCAAATCTTTTGCAATATCATTGGCCGGCACCAACAATTCATCAACATCATCACGGCCCGAAGATACGGGAATTAATGAACTGTTGACAATCACAACCCCGTTTGGCTTGATCACCGGCGCAAATTTTTCCAAAGAAGGACGATTCATGGCAACCAGATGCATGGGATTCCGGATAATCGGCGAACCAATAGGCCGGTCACTGATGACCACCAGGCAATAGGCGGTCCCGCCTCGCATCTCCGGACCGTAGGACGGCACCCAAGCCACTTCATAATCCTGTTCCATGGCTGCATGCGCGAGAATATTCCCTATCAACAGAATGCCCTGACCCCCAAAACCGGCAAACATCACTTCGTTTTGCATTCAGTCCTCCTCAATTATTCGGGTGTTTTAAATTCACCCAGTTGGTAATAGGGAAGCATATTTTCTTCGGCCCACTGAATCGATTCCACCGGAGTCATCCCCCAGTTGGTCGGACAGGTGCTGACAAATTCCACCAGGCTGAAACACCGGCCTTCCATTTGATACTGGAACGCCTGTTTAATCGATTTCTTCGCCCTGACGATATACTTTGGCTTCAACACCGTTTGTCTCGTGATATATGCAGGTGTCTGAAGGCAGGAAATCAATTCGGCAACTTTGATGGGCATACCGACATCTTCGACATCGCGTCCTTTAGGGGAGGTTGTTGTTCGCTGTCCCGGCAACGTGGTGGGTGCCATCTGCCCGCCGGTCATTCCATAAACCGTATTGTTTACAAATATGGTAGTAAACTTTTCTCCCCGGTTGGCAGCATGAATGATTTCTCCCATTCCGATACTTGCCAGATCGCCGTCACCCTGATAGGTAAAAACAATGAGGTCGGGTCGAACCCGTTTTATACCGGTAGCCATTGCCGGTGCCCGACCGTGGGCTGCCTCTTGAAAGTCGAAGGTAAAATAATTATAGGCCAACACAGCACACCCAACCGGTGCAATACCTATGGTTCGGCCACGAATCCCCAACTCGTCGATAACTTCAGCCACCAATCGGTGAATTATACCATGGGTACAACCCGGGCAGTAATGGGTAACCTGGTCAGAAAGAGCCTCAGGTTTCTCGTACGTTTTTGCCATTATATCAGCTCCTTATACGATAAGTGATGATTTCTGTATTTTTGAGTTCACCATTTTTTTACAAAGGATTGAACCGCATCAATAACTTCTTCAGGTGTGGGTATTTCTCCACCGGCCTTCCCATGCCAGTAAACCGGCCGCTTCCCCTGAACGCTCCGCTCTACGTCTTCAACCATCTGCCCCATGCTTAACTCAAACGTGACAACGGCCTTGCAGCCCTTTTTCGACGCGGCTTCCCTTATCGGATGTATAGGAAATGGAAAAAGAGTCTGGGGTCTTATCATGGCCACCTCGATACCTTGGGCCTTCATATTGTCAATGGCGGTTTTGCACACCCGGCTCATGGTGCCGTAGCTCACAATGAGTGCGCAGTAATCCGAATCGGTGTTATACGGTTCATATCGAACCTCTTCTTGCTTCATGCGGTCGTATTTTGCCTTTAAGACTAAATTATGTTCCTCAAGTAGCTGCGCATCTAAAAAGAGGGATTTTACCAGATTGCGCTTTTTGCTTTTACGGGTGTCCATACCATTGGTAGCCCAGTCATCCTTATTGCTCGGTTCGGATTTAAGATGATCAGAAAATTCAACCGGCTCCATCATTTGACCGATCAATCCGTCTCCTAATATCATCACCGGATTTCGATATTTTTCCGCCAATGGAAATGCCATCATGACCATATCAACGGCCTCCTGAACACTTGCCGGCGCCATGACAAGCAATCTGTAATCACCGTGTCCGCCGCCTTTTGTGGCCTGAAAATAATCGGCCTGGGACGGTAATATTCCGCCCAACCCCGGTCCGCCGCGGACAATATTGACATAAACCACCGGAAGCTCGGCAGATGAAGTATAGCTCATGGCTTCGCTCATCAGGCTTATGCCCGGACTCGATGACGTGGTAAAAACCCGGGCACCACACCCGGCAGCACCGAAAAGCATATATCCTACGGCAACTTCACTTTCACCTTGTAAAAATACCCCCCCGACCTCCGGCATCCGTCGAGAAAGGTATTCAGCGACTTCAGATTGAGGGGTAATCGGATAAGCAAAATAATTGAGACACCCGGCCCGGATTGCGGCCTCTCCGATTGCTTCATTTCCTTTCATTAATATTTTACCCATATAATTCCTCCGGCTATTCTTCCGCCTTTTGAGTTTCTTCAACGACTTTGATTATGGTTATCGCCACATCCGGGCACATAATGCAACAGGTCGTACAATATATGCAGTCTTCGGGACGCGCTTGATACGCAGGGAAATAGCCCATAGAATTCACTTCATCGGACAATTCCAGAACCTTCTTCGGGCAAACGGTCACACACAGCCCGCATCCTTTGCATCGATCGTTGTGGATGATATGTTTATAAGACATATTTCATGCTCCTTAAAAATATATTAAGACCCAGGGTAGGCGGTTCAAAGTTCAAGGTTCACGGTTCAGCAATGTTTATCAGTTTACGGTCGCCGGGGCCGGCGACCCTCCCGGTGTCTTGTCCGGGAGGGACCGTGGCCTCACGGTCCCTTGGATGTCTTTTCAACCTTGAACGGTGAACCTGGAACCGCTCAACTTAAATAAGATCTATTTTTTCAGTTCGGCGGCCTTTCTCCACGGCGGAATCAGCTGTCTTTCGATGGGTAGAACCGCGCAGGAAAAGCGTTTCGTATCTATTTGAGGCAACAATTCTATCGGGGCTGTAATAAACTTGAGCGGCAGCAGGCTTTCATCAGACAATGCTTTAACAAAATCATATCCGCTGTATACATTACCCACCGAAGTATCATCGATCAGGTTCGCATTGCCGATGATGCCGTTGATGGTCATCTTTGAAGCCTTTTCAATCTCGCCGCGCATTTTCAGGCAGCTTTCAATGGTATCCGTGAAGGGCCGATACGGATTCACCACCTGAAACATATGAACGCTTTTGTTACGCAAAGAATCGGCCAGTGCCGCAAGAACGGTTGCTCCCACATCATTGCCTCCGGCGTCAATCAATGTCAAAGCGCTCGGTCTGCGGATTAATCCGGAAATAACCGGGCTCAAAATAGGCAGGTCTGCCTGGAGATACCTTTCATCTGGAACCACCACCTCAATCCCCAGCTTGGAAAGCGGTTTTCTTGCCTCTCGGGTTCTAAAGTAGGGATTAACCAGATCAAGATCTGCGATCTTTACATCTAAGCCCGCACGTTTCCGGTTCACGGCAAGATTTATGGAAACTTCGGTCTTTCCGCTTCCGAAGTTCCCGACAATTACGACAATCCCCTTTATATCTTCCACTCCGGCAATTCCAATGATAAACAGCACGATGAGAGTAATTTCTCAAAAAACGATGGCGACCACTTAAATTGATAACCGCGTAACTCTTTAGATTTTTGAAACAAATCTGATTTGGGAAGCTTCAGGTGTGCTTAAATTTTTACTGGAAGCTGTTTGAGTGGATTACGGGTCGTTATGAAAAAACCATTCCAGATTACCCCGAATGCGATCATGTGGCCTTAACACAAAAACCATTCTTAAAAGCTAAAACCGGTTTTTTCATTACGAGCCGTTATCTGCGAGTTCTTTCAGAAAAAATTTAAGCATACCTGAAGCGATTCATTTTCAAGAGGTTAAACTCTTACATAACCGCCTAAAAAATTTAGCTGCTTTGTATTTTTATTTTATATCAGTGTCAAGTCATTTTCCGATGAATGGACTCGCTCAAAGGGAATCCGTGGAGGGAGCCGTTTGTAACTCCGGCGCGGGTTATCTTTAAAAAAAGGAGTTAAATTGAAAGGGATACCGGCTATTTCTGATTATTTTTAGCGCCTTTTTCCTTTTGTTTCATACAGCGCCACGTTTCCAGCAACTGTTTTATACGGTTTTCATAACCTCTGTCGGTGGGCTTATAAAAATACCGGCCTTCAAGTATTTCCGGTAAATAATCCTGGGGGACATAGGCATCTTTGTAATCATGGGCATATCGGTAATCTTTGCCATAGCCGATCCCTCTCATCAGCGCTGTCGGTGCATTTCGGATATGAAGCGGAACCGGCAGCGCACCATGTTTATCTATAACCGCTTTAACCTCCCCGTAAGCTGTGTATATGCTGTTGCTCTTCGGTGCCGTGGCCAGATAGATGGCAGCCTGAACAAGCGCCAGTTCTCCTTCCGGATGGCCGAGAAATCGAAACGCCTCCATGGCACTCAATGACACCCCAAGGGCATGGGGATCGGCATTCCCGATATCTTCGGATGCAAACCTGACCATTCTCCGTGCGACGTAAAAAGGGTCTTCCCCGGCGGACAGCATTCGACCGAGCCAATAGGCCGCAGCATCCGGATCACTCCCCCTTAAACTCTTGTGAAATGCGGAAATAAGGTTATAGTGTTCATCACCGTTCTTATCATACAAAAGCGCCTTTCGTTCCACAGCACGCTCTACATCTTGAAGCGTTATATTTATGGGCGCTTTCTTTAACGGATCCTCACGGCTCGATGCGATCAAAGATGCCGCTGTTTCAAGGCTGTTGAGTGCCGCCCGGGCATCACCGTCCGACATTCGGACCAGATGAGAAAGTGCATCTTCATCAATAATCAAATTCATGTTCCCAAGACCCCTCTCCTTGTCTTCAAGGGCGTTGCGCATAATGGCACCGATATCCTCCCCCGAAAGCGGATTGAGCGTTATCACACGGCATCTGGACATCAATGGCGGAATCACTTCAAAGGACGGATTTTCGGTGGTCGCGCCAATCAGCGTGATCAGCCCGCTTTCCACATGGTGAAGGAATGCGTCCTGCTGGGCCTTGTTGAACCTGTGAATTTCATCCACAAAAAGTACGGTTCTTTTTCTAAAAAGTGTTTGCTGGTTTTTTGCATCCTCAATAACCGATCTGATCTCTTTAATACCCGAAAGAACCGCAGAAAAATGGACGAAATGACAATCTGTCCGGCTTGCAAGAATTCCGGCAAGTGTTGTTTTCCCGCATCCCGGCGGACCCCATAAAATCATTGAAAAAATTCGATCTTTCTGAATGGCGCGGCGAATCAATGTTCCCTCTCCCACAGCATGTCCTTGCCCGAAGAACTCATCCAGGTTTCTGGGGCGCATTCTGTCGGCAAGAGGCCGTGAAGCACCGGCATTTTTTTGAGCACTGTATTCAAACAGATCCATTGTTTATCCTTTAACGTTTCAAGCAGCGCAAACGATACATACGGGCTAACACCCGTGGTACTTTTGAAACGGATTCTAGTTCCGTTTTCCTGGATGGACGTCTTTTTCCCTGCCGGTCCGTTTTCGAAAAATTATTCGGATCGGTGTCTTGTCAAGCCCCGTCCTACTCCGAATCTGATTTAGAAGATATCGCATGTAGGAAAAATGGACGGCATCCGGATAACTTACAAAACAAACGAATGTCGGCGGTTTCACAGACACCTGGGTCGCATAATAAAATTTAAGGCGCCTGCCCCTGTGAAGTGACGGCTGGTTCTCAAAAATCGCCTGTTCGAATATCCTGTTGAGCTGTCCGGTTCCGATTCGTGATGCATATTGGTCGTATACTTCTTCAACAAGATCAAAAAGCTTAAAAACCCTCAGGCCGGTCAATGCGGAAATGGTCACAATCGGTGCAAAGCTTAAAAATTTTGCCTCCATTCTCAACCGATCGTAAAACTCTTTCACTGTTTTGCTGTCTTTTTCAACAAGATCCCACTTGTTCAACAGCAAAATACAGCCGCATCCACGGTCAAAAGCATACCCGGCAATATTAATATCCTGTTCCGTAATCCCATGATAGGCATCGATGACAATAAGGGCAACATCACACCGATCAAGGCTCCTTAAGGCTTTGATAATGGAAAACTTTTCAAGCTTTTTTGACACCCGCGCCTTACGACGAATGCCCGCAGTATCAATGAGGATATAGGGTTTACCTTTAACATTACAAACTGAATCGACGGCATCACGTGTTGTCCCCGGCGTATCGCTGACAAGCAGGCGCTTTTGTCCGAGGATTCGGTTGATCAAAGATGATTTCCCAACATTCGGTTTGCCCACCACCGCCAGCCGAACGGCGTCATCGACTTCTTCGGAAACTGTTTTCGGTAGAATCTCAGTCAGGTCATCCAAAAAATCCGAAATTCCATAACGGTGCTCAGCGGAAACGGGATATAATTTTTTGATCCCGAGGCTATAAAAATCGGAAAGCCGAATCTCCAGTTCAGCGCTATCGACTTTATTTACCGCATAAAAAACAGGCTTGGTTAAAGGCCGAAGAATTTTGACGATATCCTCGTCGAATGGAGAAATTCCACTCTTGCCATCCAGCAGAAGGATAATAACATCTGAATCTCCTATGGCCTGAAAGATTTGCGAACGTATATTACGGGCAAATTCATCCTCATCATCACCGGGGAATCCGCCGGTATCGACGAGAGTAAAATCAACCCCGTCCCAGGAAGCATCACTGTAATGACGATCCCTTGTAACACCGGGGAAGTCGTCAACAATGGCTTTTCTTGTTCGGGTCACACAATTAAAAAAGGTCGATTTACCCACATTGGGACGACCCACGATGGCAACAATCGGTTTCATGCCAAATTCCTATATCTTCGTTATTATGTTGAAGCTGAACGTTATTGATTATTAAACCTGTCGGAGAGAATTTACATTAATTCCCCGCACCTTGTCAAACCACGAAATCAATCCATCCACTTTCTCGTTCAGACATTTTAGGGTTTGAATCCCCGGATCGGATGGCCTAATTTCTCGTTTCCAAACCTGTCCTACAGCATTTGCGCCCTTTGCAATGCTTTTGATCTTCAATAATGAATTCTATGTTTCATTTGACATATTGCTTACATTTTTTTATACTTATATATTTTAAACCAACTCTTTTACAGGACACATGAATTATTGAGGATTGGCACTACATAAAGTCCATAATGATTCGTTATCAGCCACAATGATAGCCGGAAGATGTGTCTATCTCAAGATATCTGTTTACAAAAAAGACTTGCCACACGCTCAGTTTGGTTTTCATGGGTTCGCTTCCAGGAGGCCAATCAATTTTTTGAATAACCATGAGATTTACAATTTTCAAACGACTGACGTTCGGATATCTTGCCATCATGATGCTTGTGCTTTTTCTGGTTATCTTTGTCACCATCAAACTCAACCAGTTAACCCGCCTCACACGCGCGGCTTCATCCGTTGATGCGCAAACGGTCCGCCTGACAGAACGTCTTTCGAACCATCTGTTTTCAATGGTCGGTTTTGAAAAAAAATACCTTATTTCCAAAGACAACGATTTTTATGCGCATTTTCTTCAGATCAGACGGGACTTTAATAAAGACATTGAGCAACTGGGCCAGCTGGTAGATAATCCCGGAAAAAAGGAAACCAAGATTTTCCATATCGCTGGTTCCGGGATAAACGAAAGATTTTTCAAAATCAATCAGCTTTGCAATGAATACTTTTCCATCTTCACAAAGGAAATCGAAAACATAAAAAAAGGCCGGGAGTATCCATATAAGGAATATCAAGCCCAAAAAGAAAAAATTGTTGAGGAAATCAACGACAATTTCAAATATATCATGTGGGCGGCGAAATCCGATAGAGACGAAAAGATTAAAATTTCCAGCGAGATCAGTTACAATGTTTTCAAAACCACAACCATTGCCGCCGGCCTTTCCGTTTTTTTCGGGATCTTGATTTCATTCTTCAACACCCGGAGCATCAACCGATCTATAATCTTGTTGCAGGAAAAAACAAAAGAAATCGCAAAAGGGAAATTTGAAAAGATTCCCAGCATCGACTCGCCTCCCGAAATAAAGGATTTGGCAA
Source organism: Desulfobacterales bacterium (assembly GCA_046484425.1). GTDB lineage: Bacteria > Desulfobacterota > Desulfobacteria > Desulfobacterales > UBA11574 > UBA11574. Next base: position 12,542 of record JAWOIY010000236.1, read on the forward strand.
ATGATTTCAATATAATGTGTGAAAGGCTCAAAGAACTCGATGAAATGAAAGAGGATTTCATCAGCCATGTGTCCCATGAACTTAGAACACCGCTAACCGCAATAAGGGAAGCTTCAAAATTACTGATCGATGGAACATTTGCAGACAACCTTGAAAGTCGAGAAGAATTGTTAACCATTGTCAGCGATGAGTGCGAAAGATTAATTGTATCGGTCAACAGAATCCTTGACCTTTCCCGCATGGAAGCTAAAATGATGGAATATCATTTCAGCCGAAACAATTTGATCCATCTTATCCGTAAATGTATTTTGAAGCTTGCTCCCATCGCTCAGCGAAAAATGGTTTCACTTGAACTAATACCGCCACCCCATCTCCCGGACACCTTGATGGATGCCGAAACGATCAGCCAAGTTCTTGAAAATTTGATTGGAAATGCGTTAAAATATACAAATGAAAAAGGATCGGTTATTATTAAGGCCGCATTAAAAAATCACGACGACAAGTTAATCGAGGTTTCGGTTTCGGATACAGGTTTCGGCATTCAAGAAGAGAACCTTGAAAATATTTTTAACAAGTTCAGACGGATAGAGAATGGAAAAAACACGGTCAGAGGAACGGGACTCGGACTTTCCATCGCAAAACACATTATTACAGCTCACGGAGGAAAGATATGGGCAGAAAGCACACCGGGCAAAGGAAGCTCCTTTTTCTTTACCTTGCCTGTTGGTTAAGCCTCTCGTTTGTCGGTGTCGGATGCGCTCCTTTAAATAAACCAGATAAAGAAGGACAGCTTACATTTTGGCAGGACAATGAAGCGGAAAGGCTTCTGTTGCAGGCGAGAACCTCTTTTGCACGTGGCGACTTTTTAACATCTTTAAAAGAAAACCAAGAAATATTAAATCGTTACCCACAAACATACGGTGATCATGCCCTTTATGCCATGGGTCTGATATATGCCTATCCAGAATACTTTTATTCAAATTATGAAATATCGCTGCACTTTTTTAACAGACTCCTCAGGGAATACCCCGAATCAATTTTTAAAAACCAATCAGAGGTCTGGATATCACTTTTAAAACAGACCATGGAGAATACTAAAGAGATTGGCCAAAAAAACCAAGAGATTACCTTTCTGAAAAATGAACTGAGAACAGAAAAAAAACAAACCAAAAATTTGCTAAACCAAATAAAACGTTTAAAAGAAATTGACTTGGATCTTGAAGAAAAGAAAAGAGAAACCACCCCTAAAATTGGACAGTAGGAAGATGAAAAACCCTAATAACCCTAAAGGAAAAATACTGGTCGTCGATGATGACCGTAATATACTTCACGTCATCCAGATGCGGCTTGTGTCCGGAGGATACCATGTTAGTACCACAGGCAGCGTGGACGAGGCCTTGAAGCTGGCTGAACAGGAACCGTTTGATATGATACTGATCGACCTGAAACTTAACGGCCATGACGGAATTCAGCTGATGGAAAATATCCATCGTATCAACCCCGACATTCCTGTAATTATTCTCACTGCATATGGGTCGATAAACAGTGCAGTCAATGCCATGAAGAAGGGTGCATACAGCTACTTAACCAAACCATTTGACGGGCACGAAATTCTTGTGCAAATCGACAATTGTCTTGCACAAAGAAGCCTTTCAACAGAAGTGAAAATGTTGCGAAACCTGGTCAGAGAAAAGTACGGATTTGATAATATCATCGGAAAAAGTAAAAAGATGATCAAAGTTTTCGAGCAGGTCACACTGGCCGCCGCAACCGAATCAAACGTATATATCGAAGGAAAAAGCGGAACCGGAAAGGAATTAATCGCAAAGACCCTGCATGTTGCAAGCGCCAGAAAAAATGGTCCTTTTGTCGCATTAAACTGTGCAGCCATACCGGAAAATCTTATGGAAAGCGAACTTTTCGGCTATGAGAAGGGTGCATTTACCGGAGCGAATACGAGTAAAAAAGGACTCTTTGCCGAAGCCTGTTCCGGTACCTTCTTTTTGGATGAATTATCTGAAATGCCGCCGTCCATGCAGGTCAAGATGCTCAGGGTTCTGGAGGAAAAAGAGTTTTATTCGGTCGGAGGAAGGCAGACGATAAAGGTTGACGCAAGAATTATTGCGGCATCGAATAAAAACCTTGAGCAAGAGATAAAAAACGGCAATTTCAGAGAAGACCTTTTTTATCGCATCCATGTCATTCCGATAAAACTTCCCACTCTAAATGAAAGAAAAGAGGACATCCCGATTCTTTCCAGGCATTTTTTGCAAAAATTCTCCAGTGAGATGGGAAAAGAGATTGAAGGGTTCTCCACAGGTGCCATGCAAAAACTGATCTCTTACCCCTGGCCGGGAAATATCAGAGAGCTTGAGAATACCATTGAGTACGCCGTAGCCATGACAAAACGAAATATCATTACGGAAGATCTTATCCTTCAAACTCAGAGCATAAACATCGAAGGCTTAAAGTCATTTAAGAGTGCCAAGGAGAATTTTGAAAAAAATTACCTAATCCAGCTTTTTGAGCTGACAAGGGGTAATGTCAGCCAGGCAGCCAAACTGGCCGGAAAATATCGTGCGGATGTTTATGAACTTATAAAAAAATATAACATTAAAATGACCGAATTTAGAGACGAATAGGGCAACGATCCAACCGGCAATCCTGCAACCGCGGCAAGGTTAACACATCTTCCTTTTGCTACCCGTTCATCCCAAATATTTCAACACAGTTGAAGTTGGCCCCCAAAACATAATCCTCAGGTTTTTTAAAAAATTCAACGTTCCCGGTAATATACAGTGATGCTTCCCCACTCAAAATGGCAGGGAAGGTTTCACAATTTTTTAACGTCTTTGACGATTTCTCCAAGTGTATTGTCCACTAAAACCGGGCTATTAAAATATATCACAGACGGTTCCGTCCCATATTTTCCCAGAACAAATTCTTTCCAGTCATCGGTATAGAGGCGCTCTGCGGCTTTCCGCGATTCCCAAATATAGACGCCTCCTGCTGTTTTCCCATCTTCTGAAAGCAGATAATATTTGCGAATAAGACCTTGAATTTTTTTATATTTTGGCGCAGTATTCACAAAAATTTTCTGCGCTTTATCCAGGGACAACGGTTCCGAGAGTTTAATTTGAACGAGTGTTATAATCATGGTTGTTTCTCTCTTATGGGTGTCCAACTTTTATGGGTCATTGAAACCGACCGTCTCAAAGCCCAACTTTGCTGAGTATTAAAAGATCCGCCACACAACAGAAATTACCGAAATCAATGACTGCCCTTCTCGCCCGTTTCTATTTTGATCAGTTCGGCGTTTTGGAAATACAAATACCGGATAAACTTATTGGAACCCATATCATATGTCCAGCGCTCCATGAGAATCGGCCCTTCGATGAGTTTCGGCGCTATATACCGCTCTTTTTCGTAATCGTAAATTTGAGAAAAGTTTCTGTCATGACCCTCTTCCCATTGTTTAACCTGATCCGGCTTACCGCACATTTCCAACACTTCTGCTTTGGTGTCTCCTATAGATACCAGGCGGCCTTGACACCGCAGACCCCGATCCGCTTTGACACTGCTATGGAACAATAAGATAGACGGGATTAAAAGAAATAATATTATGTTTTTGAACTTCACGGGCTTGATTTCCATTTTGGCAGCCTGTTGCTTAATTTATCTATTCGTCATCTCAACTTAAGCACCTTTTAGCTTTCTTCAAGGAAACAAAAATCTATGATTTTAAAGTTGATATAAGATGAAATCGGATTTTTCAGAAACACACCGTATACCCATCGCCATATATTTTCCTAAAATCTAAAACTTTGGCTTTTTCGTGGATCTCGGGTTGATTGTATTCACCAGAAAATTGCAGGTTATCTGATAGAAAGAAGGATCAGATCATACGTTTTCCGCGGTCTAAACTCCGGTATTGAACTGCTTCGGCAATGTGTTCCACCGCAATGTCCGTTGCACCGCCGAGATCGGCAATGGTGCGGGCGATTTTTAGGATGCGGTTGTATGCTCTGGCCGAAAGACCGAGTTTATCGATGGCGGCTTCCAATATATCCGCCGATTCACTGTCGATTTTACAGTCTTTTTTAATATGCCGGTTGATCATCTGTGCATTGCAGTAAATTTTCGTTCGTTTAAATCGTTCAAACTGGCGCTCTCGTGCGGCTGCAACGCGGGCTCTGATAATTTCCGATGATTCTGCGTTGCTCTCCCCCATTAAATCCTTGTACGGAACCGCAGGCACTTCCAAGTGGATATCGATCCGGTCCATCAATGGGCCGGATATTTTGGATCGGTATCGGTGAATTTGAGGATAGGTACATCGGCACTCGTGCTTGGGATCGGAAAAATACCCGCACGGACACGGATTCATTGCCGCAATCAGCATAAAGCTTGAAGGGTAGGTGAGGGTTAGCGCGGCTCGTGAAATAGTTACTCGAAGATCCTCTAAGGGCTGCCGGAGGACTTCCAACACATGTTTTTTAAATTCGGAAAGTTCGTCCAAAAACAGCACACCATTATGCGCCAAGCTTACCTCACCGGGTCTCGGAACGTGACCACCGCCGATGAGTCCTGCAT
>JAWOIY010000037.1:0-16243 GCA_046484425.1 Desulfobacterales bacterium
CAACTTAATCATGGAAAAAGGCAGGGTTACAGCGGCGGGCCCGTCCCCGAATTTAACGGGGTTCCCTATTAAGCTCACATCCGGGATATGAAAAAATACCGGATGATACGAGCACCTGAACAATCCTCCAGTTCCTTAAAGGAAAAGAGAAATGAAAGTCAAGCAAAAACATAAAAAATTGTAATTGTTTAGCGTTTTGAAACCATTGCCGCTTCAGGTATATGATTAAATTTTTTGCTGAAAGAACTCGTGAATAAGGGCTTGTAATGAAAGAACATGCCTAGGCTGTTTATAAAGGCCTTTTGCAAGACAAGGGGTTTTATCCATAACGTTAAATCTCATGGGGTTCTTTCATAACGACCCCTAATCCACTCAGACAGCTTCCAGCTAAAAATTGAATCATACCTGAAGCTCTCTGGAAAGCCGGTTATTTCAAAGGATTAAACTGTTACAAAAATATGAGTTTAAAACTCAAGTTTCGTCCAGACGCTTTCAAGATATTTCAGTGAAGCGTTTAGATGATCATAAGAAAAAACCTCTATGGATACGACATCCTTATATCGTTTTAACATTTCAAGGATCGTCTTCAAATTCGTTTTTGCCAAAAAATCCAAAGGCTGATGGTCTATATGATTATCGGCTCCGTGAAGATGTATGATTGAAATCGTTTTATGATACCTGTTGAAAACTGCCTTCATGTCAAACCCGTATAAAATCAGATGCCCCAGATCCACACACACGGAAAGATTGAAATCGATCAGGATGTCTTCAACCCATTCGATCGGGTAACTCAGGGTTTCGATTGAAATCTTTTTTCCGTTGATTCCTGATGCTATCAATTGGTTTACACTGTCGTAAGTTCGGTTCCGCCACCGGTACATTCGTTCGGTTTCCATGCCGGTTTCATCATATGCAAGGTGAAGCGTGAAGGTGGACGGGGAAAGGGGCGCTGTAAGATGCATGATCTGTTTTATGGTTTCTATGGCGAAATGGCGTTTTGAAGGATCCGGCGCACCCAGGGATATGTCGAGGGGCAGGTGAATGTTGTAAGTGATATCGAATTCATTTGCCAAAGACAAAAGTGTTTTTATCTCATCATTTGACGGGCGGCTGTCCGGACTGCTTTCAAAAAAAATCAGCTCGATTTCGTCCAGATACGGGGCAAGCATTTTGACATTTTGTACATAGCTGTTCGGATAAATGAACGATGTGGTTCCGATTTTAAATGGAAACAAACCTTTGTAAGATTTTGGCAGGGGAGGGTACATAAAAAAAGTTGAAAGTGAGCTAAAGTGTAAAGTGATCTAAAGTTTAAAAAAACCGCTGAACCGCGACTTTTCAGTTAACTGATATTGAAGCAAGCAAAAAAAGGAGTGACTCCGTGACTTCGGTCATGGCGCCCAGCATGTCGCCGGTAATACATCCCATACGTTTCTTATAGTAATAAAGGATTGTTACGATTGTGACTGCAAAAATGACAATCCACAAGGATCACGTTTCCTTCTAAAGCATATTTTCTGACGGCTTCAGGTAAAAAAAATGGCACTTCAAGGGTTTTCCAGGTGCTGCTTCTTTGTTGTTGATGGTGTAGAACACGTTGCGCCATTTCCTTGTCCTGAGGAACACACGTTGCGATAAAAATTTTATCTCCTGCAATTTGCTCTGCCAGTTTCATGGCATGGCTGCTTTTGCCGCTCCTGCATCCGCCGATAATCAATGTGGTTTCTTTCAAAAATCTACCCCCCCCGCGCCTGAACAATTGGGTTTTCTTATTCAATTTGTCTGCCGATATTCATATATTTTTGGGGAACCAAAGTTACCCGAGGGCTTCTACCGAGAGGGCTTTCATCAACCAGGAGCGTACATCCATAGGCCGCTTCCAGGGTCTTATAGGTAAGTACTTCATCCGGGAGTCCCTGACACAGAACCTGACCCTGATGCAGCAAAAGTAAATGATCTGCATACATGGCCGCAAGATTTACATCGTGAGATACCATCACAACGGTAATCCCTTTTTCATTTTTGAGTTTTTCCATCAAGTCCATTATTTTAGCCTGGTAGGCAAGGTCGAGAGATGCTGTCGGTTCATCCAGCAGGATAATGTCAGGTTCCTGGCAGATGGCTTTGGCAATAAAAGTGCGTTGTTGCTCCCCCCCGCTCAGCTGGTCCAGTTTTCGGTGTGCCAAATTTTCCATTGCAGTGAAGGCGATGGCTTCCTGTGCAATTTTCAAGTCATTTTCTTCTTCGAGACCCAGCATGCCAAGATAGGGCGATCGTCCCATGAGTACAACTTCGGCTACGCTAAAGGGAAAATCGGTAGGGGCTTTCTGAGGAACGAATGCGATGGTTCGCGCCAGAGCCTTTCGATGATATTGATCGATAGGGCGATTCAGAATCTTGACTTGACCGTTTTTGGGTTTCAGGATTCCGGACATGACCTTCATTAAAGTGGTTTTTCCGGAGCCGTTGGGTCCGATGATGATAAAAAAGTCCTTCTTTGGAATCGAAAAGGAAACATTTCTTAAAACAAAGTCTTCTCCAAATGAATGACTCAAATTTTCTGCAGTAATTGCGCTATTCATCTGCTGGATCTTTTCAACAAATAGATAAAAAGCGGCGCACCGATCATTGCGGTAATTACACCGGCAGGCATCTCCCCCTGTTTTGGAAGCACACGTGCAAGTAAATCACAAAAAACCATATAAGTACCTCCGCCAAGCACACATGCCGGAACCAGTACCCGGTGATCCGGTCCAAGGACAAGCCGAAGAAGGTGCGGCATGACAAGACCGACAAACCCTACAAGACCACAGTAAGAAACCGTTGCGCTGACCATAAATGAAGTGGCCACCAGAAGTGTAATCGTTACCGCCTTTATGTTGACACCCATGGTCTGGGCCATTTCCTTTCCCATGAGAAGCAGGTTCATTGGGTTGGAAAGCCAGAAAACAAGAACAAAGCAGGGCAAAAGTGTTGCGGCAAGTATACCGGCATGGTGCATGTCTCCCATGGAAAGATCTCCCATCAGCCAGAAAATGATGTTGTGAAGTCTGGAATCCTGGGTCATGGAAACCAGAAACATAATCACTGCCGCACAAAATGCATTTACCATCACACCGGAAAGCAGAAGGGCATCCTTTTTCAATATGGTTTGACCGGAAGACATGCCCAAAATCAGTAGAAGCGTTGCAATACTTCCGGTAAATGCCAGAAGACTCACACCAGGGAATCGGGAAAATCCCATGAGAATACCGATGATAGCCCCTATTGCCGAACCACCGGAAATACCCAGAATATACGGCTCTGCCAGAGGGTTCCGAAGCAGGGCTTGAAAAACAAGGCCTCCCAATGAAAGTGCGGCGCCGACCAGGGCTGCCAGAAGTACTCTGGGAAAGCGAATTTGCCAGATAATCGTATACAGCATGGAATCCGATGTTTTTGATAGAAACAGGTTTTGTAAAACATCTTTTATTCCACTGTCGGTTGATCCCATGGAGATGCCCATAACCATAGCAAAACCCAGTAACAGCAACAGCAGAAAGGAAGTTATTATGAGTCTTTTAATCACAAGGGGCGTTTTAGTATTCACTGGTTTTTTTCAACAAGCTCCGGGTGGATCAACCGCATTAACAGTTCAAGACCGTCCACCAGCCGAGGCGTAGGTCGGTCGAAAAAATTCGAATCTTCAATGAAAATACGCTGGTTTCGAACTGCGGGCAAATCCGGCCATTTTTCCCATTCCGCCTTGACTTCTTCAAATATCGCACCTCGGGTCATGGAAGTGATGATAATAATTTCAGGGGAGAGTGCCAGGACCTGTTCACGACTAAACCGGGGATACGGCACTGGGCCGGCAACCAGGTTGATCCCTCCGGCGATAACAATGAGTTCATGGATAAAAGTGTCGGTTCCGACGGATACGATGGGTGAAACACCGATTTGAAAAAAGACCCTGGGGCGTTGTGTGGTGGTTGCAACCAGAGACTTTACCTTTTGGATTCTGAGCTGCATGTTGTTAACCAGTCGATTCGCCTGTTCTTTGGCATCCAGAAGCCCGCCGATTTCCAGAACTGTTTTCATCACGGTATCTAAATTTTTGGGATCAACGGCATATACAGGTATTTTCAGAGCCTCCAATCGTTGGGCAATCACTCTTGGGTTACCATCCTTGATCGCAATACAAAGGTCAGGTTTTAGCGCCACTATTTTCTCCAGGTCAAGATGAACATAGGAGCCGACCTTGGGCAGTTTTTCAGCTTCAGGTGGAAAATCGCTGTACGTTGTAACGCCTTTTAGGCGGTGCGACTGTTCGATACCAAAAATAATTTCCGTGATATTGGGTGCAAGGGATATCACCCGTTGGGGTTTGTCCGGAACCCTGACCTGCCGTCCAAGCTGATCGGTTACTGTTTTGGCTTCAGGTGATGGTGCTCCGATAAAAATAAAAGGAAAAATTGTTATCATTATAACAATGGTTATAGATCTGAATTTCATCATTTATTTACTCAAAAAAAAAAACCGGATCGAATTCACTCGATCCGGGAATGTCCCTTTTTTATCCTCAAGATCGTTTATTACCCCGTGTCCTCGGAGGTTACGACGTCTGATCAGGCAGGTCTTCTGACTTTCCCGACCTTTTGGCGACCTTCCCATTCATATGTGAACAGTGGCACGCGATGGCCAAAAGGGTTCCCTTTTCAATCTAAACATAGAAATAGGCAGGATTACAGCGGCGGGCCCGCCCCCGAATTTCACGGGGTTCCCTATTAATCTCATAAGAGCACCTGAATAGATATACTCAAGTAATTAAAAAACACCATTAAAGTCAAGAAATTTGTTCAAAGCCTTTTTCTTTTAACATTACGTCCGTTTAATATGATCCTATCTCCCCGTTTTATAAAAAACTTTCTATTTAAAGACCATTATAGTATGATTTCAATCGAGGTAGACATCCAATGAACGGCCTGAACATCTTTACAAGCAACTGCTATTGAATCATTGTAATGAAATCGTCTTATGATCCCAGTAATGCCAAGAAAATATTAAATTCGGCTAAAGACCGATAGGTAATAATGAGACCATATATGAATTTATACAGACAAACATTGTAATAATTGAATTATGTTATATTATATTGATGATTTCAACAAACGCTAAAAAAATATCGGAAAACTATCAGGTTTTTATAGATATATAATAGGAGAAAGAATGGCTGAAACTGACAAAGATGATCTGATCAGAATCATTGATGAGGATGAAAAGGATACAGCGATCCCCAATACGCTTCCTTTGATTTCCGTACGGGATATCGTGATTTTTACCGACATGCTGCTTCCGCTTTTCATTGGTCGAGAAAAATCGGTCCGAGCCGTGGAGGAGGCGGTGGAAAAAGACGGATTTTTATTTTTAACAGCCCAAAAAGATCCAAATGTCGAAAACCCGAACCCGGATCAAATTTTTTCGGTTGGGACTGTGAGCCGGGTCCTTCGCATGTTAAAGCTTCCTGACGGACGCGTCAAAGCGCTTGTGCAAGGTATCGAAAAGGCTCGGATTGTTAAATATGTCTCAAAAAGGTCCTTGTATCGTGTAAAAATTGAGACGATTCCTGACCAACCGGCTCAAGAGATCAATCTCGAAATTGAAGCCCTGATGCGTAATGTCAGAGAACATTCCGAAAAGATACTGGCGCTTCGCGGTGAAATGAACAATGATATCGGTACGATCCTTGAAAGTGTAAATGATCCCGGTAAACTTGCCGATCTTGTGGCTTCAAATCTTAAATTAAGAATTGAGGAATCCCAGGTTTTACTCGAACTGATCGATCCTGTTGAGCGGCTCAAAAAAATCAATGAACTTCTCTCACGAGAAGTGGAGTTATCCTCCATGCAGGCGAAGATCCAGTCCGATGTAAGAGATGAAATTTCGAAAAGTCAAAGAGACTATTTTTTGCGGGAACAGGTAAGAGTCATCCATAAAGAACTTGGTGAAGACGATAGCAAAATAAAGGAGATTGAGGATTATAGAAAAAAGATAAGAAGGGCCAAGATGCCAAAAATTGCCGAAAAAGAAGCCCTAAAGCAGGTGAAACGTCTTGATCAAATGCATCTTGACTCTGCTGAAGCCTCGGTTGTTCGCACGTTCCTGGATTGGCTGGTCGAGATGCCATGGAGCAGAACAACAAAAGACGTTATCGACATCAAACATGCAAAAACGGTTCTGGACAAAGAACATTTCGGGTTGAGCCATGTAAAAAACCGCATTCTCGAATACCTCAGCGTGCGCAAACTCAATCCTAAAATGAAAGGTCCGATTTTATGTTTCGTAGGCCCACCCGGCGTGGGAAAGACATCTCTGGGGCAGGCCATTGCACACGCCATGAAACGTAAATTTGTCCGTATTTCTCTGGGTGGCATCCGGGATGAAGCTGAGATCAGGGGACATCGTCGCACATATATTGGTGCATTGCCGGGAAGAATTCTTCAAGGCCTTAAACAGAGCGGAACAAACAATCCTGTTTTCATGATGGATGAGATCGATAAACTTGGCTCCGACTTTAGAGGCGATCCTTCCTCAGCCCTTCTGGAAGCATTGGATCCTGAACAAAACTTGGCGTTTAGCGATCACTACCTGAATTTGCCCTTTGATCTGTCCAGGGTGATGTTTATACTGACGGCCAACTTTACGGATACGATTCCATCAGCACTTCTTGATAGAATGGAAGTGATTACACTTTCCGGATATACGGAGGATGAAAAAAAGGCCATCGCCCAAAGACACCTCATACCGCGCCAGATAAGAGAGAATGGATTAAAGTCAAAGACCTTGTCCATCAATACGGGTACTTTGCAAAAAATAATTTCGGAATACACTTCCGAAGCGGGGTTAAGAAACCTTGAACGCGAAATTGCCAACATTTGTCGAAAAGTCGCGCGTAAAATTGCTGAGGGTGATAAAGGCCCGTTTCGCATCACACAAAACAGTTTGCAAAAATACCTGGGGGTCTCAAAATATTCCCCCGAAATGGATCAAGAAAATAGCCAGGTCGGATTATCCACGGGTTTGGCCTGGACACAGGCCGGTGGCGAAGTTTTGTATGTAGAGGCATCATTGATTGGCGGTAAGGGGGAATTAATCATTACCGGTCAAATCGGAGATATTATGCAGGAGTCTGCCAGGGCGGCATTGAGTTATGCCCGTGCAAACCTAGGCACATTGAAAATCAAAAAGAATATTTTTGAAAATAAGGATATACATATTCATGTTCCAGCCGGCGCAATTCCAAAAGATGGACCGTCTGCCGGCATTGCAATGGCGACTGCACTTATATCTGTTTTGATAAACAAACCGGTCAATAAGGATGTTGCCATGACAGGGGAAATTACATTAAGAGGAAGGGTGCTTCCTATTGGAGGATTGAAGGAAAAAGCATTGGGCGGATTAAGAGCCGGGATTCGCACAATCATTATTCCAGAAAAAAACAAAAAGGATCTGGCCGAAATTCCGATAAATGTAAGGCGAAAAATCAATTTTGTTCCTGTAAAAAGCATGGAAGAGGTTCTTTCCCTTGCAATCGATGAAACAGTGATGGCTGACAAGTGAAATGAGGATACTTGCCGTTGATACATCGACAACCATCTGCAGTGTCGCCATACTTGAGAAAGCATCTTTACTGACGGAATTCACGCTTAATAGAGAAGAGACACACTCTAAACACCTAATGGATATGATAAACACGACCCTGGCAATGTCAGGCCATAATATTTCTGACATTGATGGTTTTGCTGTGACCAGAGGCCCTGGGTCATTCACAGGACTGCGGATTGGAATTAGTACGGTCAAAGGACTCGCTGCAGCATCCGGACGGCCGATTGTTGGTGTCTCAAGTTTAGAAGCGCTTGCGTTCCAGGTGTCTTTTTCTCCAGATCTTATCTGTCCGCTTTTAGATGCCCGCAGAGGAGAGGTCTATTATTCCAGATACCGGTTTATAAACGGCCAGTTAAAAAGGCAAATAAAAGAACGGGTAATACATCCAGGTCATGCAGTGGATGACCTGGATGAGCCGTGCATGTTTGTGGGAAATGGTGCGTTGCTCCATAAAACAATTTTATTGGAAAAATTAGGTAAATTTGCCTCTTTTGCGCCGGTGATTCAAAATACGATCAGAGCATCGACGGTGGCCTATCTTAGTATGGTCAAATTCGAAAGTGATGATACAAATGATATCGGAGAATTTCAGCCGTACTATATCCGAAAATCTGATGCAGAGTTGCACCTAAAGAATTTATGACGCTTATTGTTGACAATATTGAATTATTTTTGATAAATAAGTTGATTTAAGTTTTTTTAAAATTAATCGACCAAGGCATACTTAATGAGCAAATTTATGTGGTCCGAGATACCCAGCCATTCTGCCTTTCCGGTGGCAAATGCTGGGTATCCTTTTATTTTTGCGTCTGTATTTTCAACAGCCATATTCGCGCTTTTGGGACTCGTAACGTTGTCTCTGATCGGTCTTGCGACGACCTTTTTCATCGGTTATTTTTTCAGAGACCCGGACCGCGTTATCCCCAAGTATACCGGATGCGTCGTTTCACCGGCGGATGGAAAAGTAATTTCGGCGGGTTTGGTCGATAACCCCCGTTTTTTTGAAGGTTCGTGCATAAAAATAAGTATCTTTATGTCGATTTTTAACGTTCATGTAAACCGTGTTCCACATGAGGGTCGGGTAACAAAGATTCACTATTATCCCGGAAAATTTTTTTCAGCCAATTTGGACAAAGCCTCAAATGAAAATGAACACAATGCAGTATTTCTCGAAACCGAAGACGGAAAACATATTTGTACGGTCCAGATTGCTGGCCTTATTGCAAGGCGAATCATCTGTAAAATACAAAAGGGTGACATTGTCACCCGCGGACAGCGTTTTGGCTTAATATGTTTTGGATCACGTCTGGATGTTTACCTTCCGCCTGAGATAAATTTGAAAGTGGCGGTTGGTGATAAGGTCAAAGCCGGAACATCTGTTTTGGGAGACTTGATATGAATAGAACAAAGAAAATTAAAAAAGAAAAATCGCATCGAAGAATTTACATTTTACCCAATATATTCACATCCCTGAACCTTTTTTTCGGATTCTACGCAGTTATCGCTTCAATAAACGGAAAATTTGTCGCTGCTTCTATAGCGATAATTATCGGCGTATTATTTGACATCATGGATGGTAAAATTGCCAGGGCTACGAATACCACAAGCAAATTCGGCATTGAGTATGATTCCCTGGCAGACCTCATATCTTTTGGACTTGCACCCGGGTTAATGATTTATTTGTGGTCACTCAAGCCATTGGGCAGAATCGGATGGCTGGCCGCATTTCTTTTTATGGCGTGTGGAGCGCTTCGTTTGGCCCGTTTTAACTCTCAGGTGGGTACAGTAAGCAGTGATCACTTTGTTGGGCTTCCGATTCCGGCCGGAGCCGCTATGGCGGCAACCACCGTTTTATTTTTTCATAAATTCGGTTTCGAAGGGAAAATTAATCCGATCCTCCTTCTTGTTATGCTGTATACCCTTTCTTTTTTAATGGTAAGCACAATAAAGTATAACAGTTTCAAAAAACCTGAGTTGTTTAAAAGTATGAATTTCAATGTTCTGGTTACTATAATCCTGATATTGATTTTCATCGCCGCCCAACCATCCGTCGCTTTGTTTTTTTTAGGGATCAGTTATGTTGTTTCCGGTCCTGTAATTAGCATCAGGAACCATAGAAGAGCGAGCCGGAAAATATCGGAAGCCAGCGATGCAGACGAGCACGAAACCAGTCCCATTTAGACGAAATTAAAAAATCGCTTACACGATTGTGATCAAAACATTTAAATTATTTGAATGGACGTTTTAATATGACAAAGGAATATTATATCTCGGTAATTCCAGGTGATGGCACGGGACCCGAAGTTGTTGCAGAAGGAATAAAAGTTCTTGAAACCGTAGCAGACAGTTGTGGTTTCAGACTGAACTTTATCCACTATGAATTGGGCGGAGAACATTATAAGGCCACCGGAGAAATTTTGCCGGATAATATTCTAAGGTCACTGGCCACTTCAAATGCAATATATTTGGGAGCGATCGGGCATCCGGAGGTAAAACCGGGCATTCTTGAAAAGGGGATTCTTTTAAATCTCAGATTTTATTTTGATCAGTATATCAATTTAAGGCCGATTAAGCTCTATGAGGGTGTTGAAACACCGTTAAAAGATAAGGGGCCGTCAGATATAGACTTCGTGGTGATTCGGGAAAATACGGAGGGACTGTATGCCGGGGCGGGTGGTTTTTTAAAAAAAGGAACAATGGATGAAGTGGCAATCCAGGAATCGATAAATACCCGTAAAGGTGTAGAACGGTGTATCAGATATGCTTTTGAATATTGCAGGAAAAGAAATCAAAGAAAGAAGTTGACACTTTGTGGAAAAACAAATGTATTGACCTTTGCATTTGATTTGTGGGAACGAACGTTTAAAGAGGTTTCAAAAGAATATCCTGATATCGAAACAGATTATGCGCATGTGGATGCAATCTGTATGTGGATGGTGAAGAATCCGGAATGGTTCGATGTGATTGTTACAGACAATATGTTTGGAGATATCATAACCGATTTGGCTGCGATGATTCAGGGAGGGATGGGTATTGCTGCCGGAGCAAATATAAATCCTCAGGGAATTTCAATGTTCGAACCCATTGGAGGATCTGCTCCGAAATATACCGATAAAAATATCATTAATCCCATTGCCGCTATTTCGGCGGCTCAGATTATGCTTGAAACCTTGGGGGAATCCAAAGCAGCCGCTTTGATAGAAGATGGGGTCATCCGAGTTTTGCGCGATGACCTCAAGGGCGTTGCGGCAGGGAAAATGGGATACACGACACAGGAAGTCGGAGATCTTGTGGCAGATTATATAAAAGGAAATAAGAAATAATGACGGTGAAAAAGTTTAACGTCGCCGTTGCAGGTGCAACAGGTGCTGTTGGAAATCAAATGATTTCGTGCCTTGAGGAAAGTAATTTTCCGGTTAAATCCATTAAATTTTTAGCAACAAGTCGTTCTGTTGGGCGTAAGCTCAAATATATGGGCAGGGAAATTGATGTTGAGGAACTGACGGAAAACTCTTTTAAGGGTGTCGATATCGCCCTTTTTTCGGCTGGTGGCGGAACAAGTGAAAAATTTGCTCCCTTTGCCGCAAAAGATGGATGCGTGGTCGTTGATAATTCAAGTGCATGGCGAATGGATCCCGAAGTTCCGTTAGTGGTTCCTGAAGTAAATCCACATGCAATCGCGCACTTTAAAAATAAAGGAATTATCGCGAACCCGAACTGTTCGACAATTCAGATGGTCGTTGCGTTGCACCCCATACACAAAAAATATGGCATCAAGCGGATCGTTGTTTCGACATATCAGGCTGTCTCAGGGACCGGGAAAAAGGCGGTTGACGAACTCGATCATCAGACCCGGGCGATTCTCAATTTCAAAGACTATGAGAAGCGGGTTTATCCCCATACCATTGCGTTCAACTGCCTGCCTCATATCGATTCTTTTCTGGAAAACGGATATACAAAAGAAGAGATGAAGATGGTCAATGAAACCCGAAAAATTTTGGAAGACGACACCATAAGGGTTACGGCAACCACCGTTCGAGTGCCGGTTTTTTACGGTCATTCGGAATCCATTAACATTGAGACGAAAAAAAATATTTCTGCCAAAGAGGTGAGGGCCTTGCTTGAAACAACACCCGGGGTTAAGGTTGTTGATGACCCGGGAAACAATATTTATCCCCTCCCTATCGATGCTGCGGGCCAGGACTTAACGCTCGTGGGTCGTATCCGTGACGATGAATCGGTTGCCAACGGTATAAACATGTGGGTTGTTGCCGACAATATCCGGAAGGGTGCTGCTACCAATGCAGTACAGATTGCAGAAATTCTGGCAAGGGAATATTTATCGTGAGTGTAGATTTGGAACGAGTACCAATTACGAGAGAAGGATATGAGGCCCTTAAAAAAGAGCTGGAACATATTCAAAAAATTGAACGGCCCAGAAATATAAAGGCCATTGAAGAGGCTCGTGCACATGGGGATATTACGGAAAACGCCGAATTCGAAGCTGCCAAAAACCGGCAGGCATTTATCGAGGGAAGGTTAAGTGAGCTGGGATATAAACTATCGAGAGCAGATATCATTGATCCTCAAAAACTTCCTAAAGATCGGGCTGTGTTTGCCAGTTCAGTATTGCTTGAAAATGCCGATACCGGTGAAAATGTCGTTTATCAACTTGTAGGACCTGATGAAGCGGATATTGAAGAAGGTCGTATATCCGTATCTTCACCACTGGGAAAAGCGATTATCGGCAAAAAGCCCGGAGACGAGATTGTCCTGATCGCCCCTGGGGGAAAAAGGTTTTATGAACTGATAGAAATATTGTGACTTCAAGTAATTTTTGGGTAACTCGATTTTCAATTTTTCTAAAACAGTAAGCCAGCTTGAAGCTTTTAATCCATAAAAAAACAAAAACGGAGGCTATTTGTGGCACGTATAACCATTGAAGATTGTTTGAAGCGAGTCAAAAACCGGTTTTTGCTGGTCAACATGGCGGCCAAGCGTGTGAGGCAGATCCGTGAAGGTTCCGAATATCTGGTAAGTTCACCAAAAAATGAAGATATTGTTGTTTCCCTTCGTGAAATCGCTGCCGGAAAGATCACCATTAAAGAAGTTAAAGAAGAAGAAAAAAAAGAAAAAATAGAGGAGATAGAGGAAAATCCATAGGAGGTCGATCTTTTTCTTTTGCAAAAGCACAACCATGCCTACAAGGTTTTAAGAAAAAATATTGGGAAGGCACTGCACCAATATGATATGATTTCTGATGGAGATCGAATTTTGGTGGGGCTTTCAGGAGGCAAGGACAGTTTTGCCTTAATGTGGATGTTAGATGAACGTCTAAAACGCGTTCCCATAAATTATGATCTGTTTGCAGTGCATGTTGATTTAGGGTTTGATGGCGGGTTTGGTATCTCCCTTGAAAAATATTGGCGTCAGATAGGGTTTGAAATAAGAGTTGAATACACAAATTACGGGATATTGGCGCACAGCCCTGCAAATAGGGAAAATCCATGTTTTTTATGTTCAAGGTTGCGCAGGAAGCGGATCTTTGAGATTGCAGACGAACTCGGATGCAATAAGGTTGCTTTCGGACACAATAAAGACGATATCATCGAAACCCTACTTATGAACATGTGCTATGCGGGTGAGATGAGCAGCATGCTTCCTTCCCAATCTTTTTTTCAGGGGAAGTTTGCATTGATCCGACCGCTTGTCTTTGTTGATGAGGATATTATTCGGCGTTTTGCCAGAGATCAGGGATATCAGGAGTTTATAAATCCATGCCCCAGCGCGGTACGGTCTAACCGACAGAAGATAAAGAAGGTTTTAAACCAGCTCTACATTGACAACAGAAAAGTCAAAGGAAATATTTTCAGAGCCATGCGTCATGTAAAAATGGATTGTTTGCCAAAATGAAAGATATCCAAAGTCAATTTGATTATCGCAACATACCCATTGACAAGGTGGGGATAAAAGATCTCAAATACCCCATAACGGTATTGGATAGAAGAAACAAACTTCAACATACGGTTGCTTCGATAAACATGTATGTTGATTTGCCACACAATTACAAAGGGACCCACATGAGCCGCTTTGTAGAAATGCTGCATTTGTTTCGACCGGAAGTTTCTCTAAAGAAGATTTCCGTTATCCTCGAAGAAATGAAAGAATATCTTAATGCAGCCTCATCCAGTATTGAAGTCACGTTCCCTTATTTTATTGAAAAAAAATCTCCGGTCAGCCAATCCCCCGGTTTAATGGATTATGTTTGCAGTTTTTTGGGATCGAGCGACGCTTACGGAAAGATTGACCTTGTATCCGTCGTCCTTGTTCCGATTTCCTCCGTCTGCCCCTGTTCAAAAGAAATCAGTGAATCAGGCGCCCATAATCAGCGCGGTCAAGTCCGGCTCAGCACGCGCTTTAAAAAATTTATCTGGATCGAAGATATGATTGAACTGGTGGAGGATTCCGCCTCATGCGAGGTATACTCGGTTCTGAAACGGATAGATGAAAAACATGTCACCGAAAAGGGGTTTTCGAATCCTAAATTTGTTGAGGATATCGTGAGAGACGTCGCTGATAAGCTGAAAAAGGACAGCAACATTACTTGGTTTTCCGTGAGTGCTGAGAATTTTGAATCAATTCATAACCACAGTGCTTATGCCTCTATTACAAGCGGGAACCATCCTTATCCCTAATCCAAATTTCGCACAATTATTTTCATCATCGGCTCCGGAGATTTGCCGGGCGTATTTATCAGCAAAACAAAGCGATATAACCCCCCATTATTATGTTTAATATAGCCGGCTCGGGTATTGATGCCTTTAAGGGTTCCGGTCTTATAGTACACTTTTCCCATTTGGCGCAAAAGAAAATGGTGCGGTTCAAATGCGTTAAGTATTTTGAGAACGTTTTCCGCCGAAATCCGATTCTTCCTCGATATCCCTGAACCCTCTTCAATTCGAATATTATCAATTTCAAGGACGTTGTTTGCATATGTTAATGCGGCCCGAACACCTTTATCCAGGTTTCCTGGAGAACCAAATACATTTGCTCCGGTAGTGATGAGCAACTGATTGGCAATAAAATTATTCGAATATTCGAGAAGTTTTGTTATGACCTGTAATAATGAAAAATTCGAAACATAACGATATACGAGTGTATCATCCTCCTTTTGAACCGTTCCCAACCTTATTATTCCATTTAAATTTTTTCCTTCTTTTCTTAAGAAAAATAAAAAAAGATGGCCGGCATATTGTGTGATTTCATTTTTTTTATTGGAAAGAACAATTCTGCCGTGATCCATTCGGGACGCATTGATTCTGGAAAGTATAAACGGCAAAAGCGGTGTTTGGGGTTCAGCGCTGACAAAAATACCGTTTTGATTTCGCTTGAAATTAATCGTGTTAAAATTTACACACAGAGCGCCGTTTGGGGCATCATAGGGCTCGTATGAAGCATGAACTCCGGGGTTTACGATTGTTGTTTCAAAATATGAATTGTCAAGAATCAAATCGTTAAAGCGTTTGAATTCGACACCCGTTTTGCTTGAAAGACAGTTTATCATTTCGGCAATCGATTCCGAGATAAGAAGCGGATCGCCATATCCCTTTACTTTGAGATTGGAATCTTGGTCCATGTAAAATTCGGTGACAAACTTATAATCAGGCCCAAGATAGTGGAGGGCAACAAGCGCGGTGTATATTTTCAGAATAGATGCAGGGATGAGTTGAACATCAGCATTTTTTGCGAAAACCTGCTGACCCGTGGGATCTGCAATTAAAACGGCGTCATGTTTTCCAATAAGATGCTCCAAGTCATCAAATCTTCCGCCATAGATTTTTGTGGTTTTTGTAAAAAACAGAAGAAAAAGAAGAAGACAAACGGTGAACCTGAAAATTATTTTAAACATTCTTAAAACCTGTTTGATTCTGAGTTGTCAGGACTGGATTTATCGGTTATTTACTTTCCACGATGAGTGTCACCGGCCCGTCATTGACTAAAGATACCTCCATTTTGGCTTGGAATCGGCCGGTTTTTACAGAAACTCCTTTCTGACGGACTCGCCCAACAAATTGTTGGTACAATTCCATTGCCAGATCCGGGGATGCGGCCATGACAAACGAAGGGCGTCGTCCTTTCTTACAATCTCCCAGCAAGGTAAACTGAGAGACCACCAGCATTTTACCGCCGATATCGAGCAAGGAGCGGTTTAATTTACGATTTTCATCTTCAAAAATTCTCAGATTTACGATCTTGTCCGCAAGGTATTCGGCATCATCGATGTTATCCGATGTCGCAACACCCAAAAGTACTAGAAGACCTTCGCCGATTTCCCCGACCATTTCTTTCCCGACGCTTACAGAACTTGACTTTACTCTTTGTACCACCGCACGCATCATTAACCTTTTAAAAAATTAAGTGACCAGTACAATCCTCAGATCCATTACGTTGGTGTTGGTCGGGCCTGTTACAAACAGGTCGTCCAGTTTCTGAAAAAAATGATATGCGTCATTGTTTGAGAGAAAATGATAAGGATCCAATTCCCTTTCCTTGGCGCGTTTCAGGGTGAGTGTATCAGAAATAGCCCCGGCTGCATCAG
>JAWOIY010000075.1:0-25187 GCA_046484425.1 Desulfobacterales bacterium
ATACCCGAACGCAGAATTATGAAGGACAGGAGGAGAGGTTCAGAACGTCGTAAAATCCCCAGGCATATTATGGCCGAATTTGAAATAGAAGACAGATTGCTCCATGGATGAGGCTATTGAATTCAATGGTGTGCAAAATACTTTTAAATTGATGAATCATAACGATTCATGCCCTCACAGTCTACTTAAAAAATTCCGGAATATTGGAATGATGGAGTAATGGAATGATGGGTCTCGATGAAACAAAAAGCAAAAAGCTTATAAGTGATAAAAAACAATGTTTCCTTTAACCATTATTCCAGCATTCCATTATTCCATCATTCCCAATAGCAGGCTATTTAATAGATCGTTTTTGGGCAAGAGTAATTTTCATGCTTGGACCGCTCTACGGGAAAACTTCAGTGTGCTTTATGATTCATCAGGTTTACAATGATGTTGGTGGCAGCATCCACTCGACCTGCCATTTTCTCTAAAATCTTTTTGGTAATTTTAGGGTATCTATCAATAACTTCAGTGAATTTATTTCCGGGATACCGTTCAATGATGGACTTTCCTCTGGAAATTACGGTTTCAGTCCTTTGATTCCCGGTTATCGCCGCAATTTCTCCAAAATATTCACCCGGCTGGACGATTTCGTATATTTTTTTTCCGTCTTTCACGACAATCAGTTCACCCTTAACAAGCTTAAAAAAATCTGTCCCCCTATTCCCTTCTCTGAAAATTACAGCCTTACTGTCATATTCTTCAGTTTCAGGACTGGCGAGGTATGCCGGTATCGATCCTTTGGTTAAATTTGTTCTTCTCATAACTTCCTCAACCGATGTCAACCCCTTTCGGACTTTGTCCAGACCCGCATCTCTTAATGTAACCATGCCTTCCAGTAAGGCCGTCTTTCTCAACTGGTCCTCGGTGACATTGGCACTAATCATATTTGCAACATTTTCTGTTACCTCCATTAACTCAAACAAGCCTACACGGCCTTTGTAACCGGACCCCATGCATTCCGAACAGCCTTTTGGTCCATAAATTTTAAGGTCTGAAATTTCATTGGGAGAAAATCCCATGTCCACGAGTTCCGCTGGATTAAGACTATCGTCCAAAACCTTACATTTCTGACAAAGCCTTCGGATCAGGCGTTGAGAAAGAACCATTGTTACTGCAGAAGCCAGCAAATAATGTGGGATGCCGATATCCACGAGACGTCCGATTGTAGAGGGACAGTCGTTCGTGTGAAGGGTGCTGAAAACGAGATGGCCGGTCATGGCCGCTTTGATGGCGATTTCAGCTGTTTCCAGATCTCGAATTTCACCGACCATTATGATGTCCGGATCCTGGCGCAAGAATGATCTGAGGGCAGCGGCAAAAGTCATGCCCACCTCATCCTTGACATTCACTTGATTAATTCCCTTGAAATTGAACTCAACAGGATCTTCAACGGTTAGTATCTTGCTTTCTTCTTTGTTCAGATTATTGAGAATCGAGTATAAGGTCGTTGTTTTTCCGCTGCCGGTGGGGCCGGTGACGAGCAGCAATCCATAGGGTCGATATACACAACGTTCGAGCGCTCTTAACGTTTCCGTATCTAATCCCATCTGGGCAAGGTCTATTTTAAGTGAAGATTGATCGAGAACGCGCATGACAATGCTTTCACCAAAAAGTGTCGGCAGTGTTGAAACGCGAAGATCAATGGTCTTACTTTTTCCAACGGCCATTTTTATTCTGCCGTCCTGGGGCACACGACGCTCGGCAATGTTGAGCCCGGCTAAAATTTTCAGCCTCGAATTTACAGCATTTTTGATGCTCGTCGGGAGATTCATGGATTTAAACAAATAGCCGTCCAGCCTGTATCTTACCTGCAATAACTTCTCAAACGGTTCAATATGGATATCGCTTACTCCCTCATTGATGGCTTTAACCAGAATACCGTTTACAAGTTTTATAATCGGTGCATCGGAGGCCGTGTATTTGTCGACAATTGCCCTTTCTTCCTGTTCCGATAACAACTCCATGTCAACCACAGCCTCTGATACCAGAGAACCGAAGTCATCGACGATTGAAACAGGTTTTTCTTCTTCAACAATATCGTTTTTTACACCTAATAATTTTTCGTATTCTTCATCACTTATTTTATAGTGAGCTTTGTAACCATCAACGATATCCTTTTCGGTAGAGACACAAAGACTGATACTTTTCTGAACTTCGCTCTGCAACCTATCCACAGCAGTGGTATCGGTGGGCTCTGCCATGGTAACGACAAGGTCTTCTCCCTTGAATCTCAAGGGGAACGCCATATATTTTTGGGCTGTTTCATACGGCAAAACGTTGAAAACTTCCGGATCCGGCGTGGTTTTTGTTATTTTAACGGCAGGATAGTTGTGGACACGGCTTAGAACATTTACAATGGTCTCATCATCAATGTAACCGAGCTTAATCAGTATATTGCTCAGGCGCTCCAGGGTCCTTTTTTGATAATTGATTGCATCCTCGAGTTGGGTTCCGGTGATATAGCCTTCCTTACACAAAAGTTCGCCTATTTTGGTTTTACCGGCTCCGGATTGATCCATGATTGTCGATTTGAGGCTGGATCTTCTTGATTGCATACCGTTAACAGGTCTTTCGCTTTTTATCGGTGCTGTTTTGGTCATTTCTTCGGTATTGGTTAACCCCTTCTTTTGTCGTCAACTTAAGAGTTCAGTAATTCTGATTTGATGTTTCGGCTTTCTACAACTGAATGAAAATATATGACATTTTTTGAGGCTTAAACTCTTGCCTCGACCATAACCCATTATTCCACCATTCCATTATTCCAACATTCCAATTGGGGCGAAGCCCCTGACTTGATTCTAATCATTCTGCAACTTATATGCCGATTCGAAAGTTTCTTTGAGAGTTTAATAATAAAAGCATTAAGTATAATATTTTCAGTTAGATATATTTTTAACCAAAAGCTGATAAAATCCAATAAAATTAGATTGTTTCTGGCAAATTATTGACACATATAGAAAAAAAGCCGGTTAATACACAATGGTGAAATCTCAATATCCAATTTTAAAGTATTTTTCAGTTGGGTATAGATTAACCCAAAAAGCGGGCGGACTTTCGGTAAACCCCGACAGAAATTAGCCGAATGCTACGTCCCGCTCTTTCAGTTCCTGCTCCAAAACCTTCTGAAGCGTGATGTCCCTAATCACAAGAACCGCCCCTAATAGATTGCCTTCATGATCTTTCAGCGGTGATCCTGTTAGAAGAACAATTTGATTTGGTAAATCACGATGCATGCACTCAGCACGAAGATCACTGATTGAGTTTCGTGTCTTCAAGATTTCTTTTAAAACATAAAGACAGGATTTACTACACGGTGCCTTGAACTCGGCAATATCTTTTCCAATTAATTTATTCGGAGAAAAACCGCATATATTTTGGACCTTCTTATTGACTTCCAATACTCGCATATTGTCATCCACCATAACAATAGCGTCCTTTAAGCATTTGAATATGGCTTTCAGATTTAGACGACATCTTACATTCTCGGTTTCTACCCTGTTTTTTTCGTCTTCGAGAACTTTGTGGCGCAGGGCGTGAGAGGTAACCTTCAAGAGCGTGTCTTTTCGAATAGGTTTGGGCAGATAATCATATGCTTCAAGACGCACGGCATCCATAGCTGTTACAATGTTTGGTTCACCAGTGATCATGACAACAGGGCATCGCATCCCCATGTCTTTGACTTTGCGAAGGATATCGACCCCGGTATGTCCGCCCAAAATAATGTCTGTGATCACCAGATCAGGATTAAAATGGGTCACCGCCTCCAACCCCGATGAATAACTCTCTGCGGTCAAAACTTCATATCCTTCATTCATCAGATGCGTTTTAAAAGAATACCGGATACTTTCCTCATCATCAATCACTAAAATTTTATTCTTTGTATATTGATCGACCTTCATCGGCTGATTCTCTTATCTACATTCAAGGGGGTCTTTAGGTAAAGAATTCTAAACCCAAGGGTCTTGCTTTGGTAATTACCATAGGGATTCGCTTTGCTTTATGTTCATTGACTTATTGAAATCCCAAATATCAAATCCCAAATATCAAACAAATCCCAATGACCGAAATTCGAATATCCAAACAATGTCGTCTTGGAAGGTTTTGGTCACGAAACGGTCATCTCCATACCCTTCTCGTCCAAAACTTTTCGTATGAGTCCGGCCATTTCTTTACAGTGAATCGGTTTCATTATGTATTCCTTAACGCCAATATCCTTTAGCTTTTCTTCGGTTATCAGTTCGCTGAACCCTGTACAAAGGATTACCGGAATATCGGGTCGAATTTCACGAATTTTTTGAGTAAGTTCAATACCTGTTATTTTCGGCATGGTTTGGTCGGTAACAACAAGATCGAAGCGGTTCGGATAGGCGCAAAACAACTTTAGTGCTTCTTCACTGTTGCTCTCTGTGGTAATTTGATATCCGAAATACGTCAACATTTTTTGCAACATTTCAACGATATCTTCTTCATCATCGATTAACAGGATATGCTCATTACCGCCTCGAACCGTTACGGTGGATGGCATTTCAACTTCAACTGTCTCTTCATCAATTTCCGGTAAATAGACATTAAATATGCTGCCTTTTTGAGGTATGCTTGACACTTTAATATGCCCTCCCATACTTTTAACAATTCCGTGGACCATCGCCAGTCCCATACCAGTGCCCTCACACTGAGCCTTGGTCGTAAAATACGGCTCGAAAATTCGATCCATTAATGACTTCTCAATACCATGACCGGTATCACTGACAGTCAGCATAACATACTTCCCGGGAGTCAGATTAATCTGGTCAGCCGTATCCTCATAACCGATGGTGATTCTGTTCAGCTTAACTTCCAGCCTCCCGCCATTTATTCGCATAGAATGATATGCGTTGGTGCAAAGATTCATGATCATCTGATGAATTCGCGTTGGATCGGTCCATACACTTTTGCAGCTTTCTTCAATCTCCTGGTGGATTTCAATGGTCGAAGGTAAGGAAGCACGCAACATTACGAGTGTTTCCTTTATGACCGGTTGAATCAGCGTCCTTTTCTGCCCCTGCTCCTCCAAGCGACTGAAGCTCAGAATTTGCCGGACCAAACTTCTGGCGCGCTTCACTGCTTTAGACATTTGTACCAAATTATCAATTACCCGGTCTCCTTCGGCTAAATCTTTTAGACTCATTTCGACATAACCCGATATGATAAAAAGCAAATTGTTAAAATCGTGTGCAATCCCTCCGGCAAGGGTGCCGATGGCCTCCATTTTTTGTGCGTGCAAGAGCTGCCTTTCTATACTCTTTTTGTCTGTAATATCACTGATAATGGTAAGTATGTCAGTGGGATCTCCATTATCATCCCTGCATAGAGATTGCATTATGGATACATCAACAGCTTGGCCGTCCTTTCTCAATTGCTTGCTTTCACGCTCCATAACATCTTTTTGATGAGCAAGACTTTTTCCTTCGGAATCCGATTTCAGCGTGTCCCATTCAGGTACACAAGGCATTTTCCTTCCGGTCACCTCCTCTTTTGAGTATCCCAAAATACGTGAAAACGAAGGATTAACGAATCTTGTCCTGCCATAAAGGTCGCTGATGACAACTGCATTCAGAGAAGAATCGAACAAAGACTGAAGAATTCGTTCACGGTGACATGATTCCTTCCTCTTTCTGTTTTTCTGGACCGCATCTTGAACCATCTGACAAAGCTTTTCCTTTACAACAGGTTTGGAAAGATATGCAAACACATCATATTGAAGGGTTTCCGAAGCAGATTCGAAATTTGGATTGCCCGAGATAAGGATGGACTCACAAAAGGGCCACACTTCTCTGATATGCCTGATAAGTTCAAGACCATTGCCATCTCCTAAAATTCGATCAACTATCGCTACCTCGAAGTTTTGTTCGGCAATAAAGGCTTTCGCATCCTGAAGACTTGATGCAGGCGTCACATCATGTCCTGCATCATTTAAAAACCATTGGTATGAATACCGAATACTTTCTTCGTCATCAACTAAAAGTACTTTGGCCATTGTTTTCTTTTTTTAATTCGTGTATTGGTGAATAATTGACTTCTGTCAAGAGACGCCTTCTTTAGACCCAAAGTGTGATATCTTTTTCATAAGATCTAAGACCAACATCACCTCTTCTTTTGGAACAGAAAGGTTATCAGCGATGTAATCTAAGTCAAACCCTTCTTTTGCCAGCTGAACAATCTCATCTTTATGGTTCTTGAATGAGTCTTTATTATGGAAAGCCTCATTGTCTCCCCGGTAGTTTACCAACAGTGCATCAGTTCTGTTAAGCAGCGAATTTAGCTTTTTTACTTTATTTTCTAAATGTTCACTGAGCGTTTTTATGATTACCTTTTTTTCTTCTAACATCTCATTGAATTTCGATGACATATTATTTGCATCGGCAAGCAATGATTCATACAGCTTCAGTTTGGCATTCAATGAAGAATCCTTATCAGCAAATCTCAATCGTCTTATTAAAAAAATAAACATAATGAAAATTATAAAATCAATCGCTACTTGTAGAAGAATCAAGTGTTTCAATTCAATATAATTCATTGTTAGACTCTTATGTCGACAAGCTTTCCTTCTGACAAATTTGAGTTATCTTTTTGTTTTTTATGTACTTCATTAATCGTATTGCCTTGATTGGAAATAATGTTCATATGCGTCGTAGCTGACATGACTTTCTCCTTCAAATTTCATAAAAAGCTTTAAGTTTTATCCTCAATCTTACTATTGCTTTCGAATGAATTTGAGATATCCTCGACTCGGTTAGGTTCAATACGTTTGCTATTTCTCTTAATGTCAATTCATTATAATAATACAGGGACATTACAAATTGTTCCTTTTCAGAAAGTGCTGCAAGTGCCTTAGAAATAATTTTTTTGACTTCCCTTATTTTTAATTCATCGAAAGGCGAAGGTTCATCCGCAACTTGTTTGTTTAATCTGGATGTAGTGTCGTCAGACATCAATTCGTCGAGGCTTAAAAGGCTCACACCATGAGATCTGCTGATCATTTTGTAATAAGAATCCATATCAAGCCCCAATTGTTCTGCGATTTCATCATCTTTAGGTTCCCTATCGAGTTTCAACTCGAGTATTCTGATAGCATCCTCGATTTTATTAATATTTCTTCGAACCGACCTGGAAATCCAGTCCATTTTTCTGAGCTCATCTAAAATCGCCCCTTTTATCCTCAGACTCGCATATGTCCTGAACTTGATCCCCCGCTCCGAATCGAATTTATCAATAGCATCAAACAATCCCATGACGCCCGGTCCTATGAGTTCATCCTTGGATATATTAGGAGGAAGTCTAACTGCCATCCTTTCAGCAATTTGTTTAACGAGAGGCGCATATTTTAGAATAAGCTCCTCTCGTCGTTCGTAATTCAAAGCTTCCTGATCGGAATGGTTTATCTGCTTGTATTTTTTAATTCCTGCTTTCATATCATTAACCTGCTGCACCAACCATTAGTCTTTTCCAAAAAATTTTTATACTTCCATCATGATGCCTATCACCTGTTTGTGTTAAAAGAGATTCGGCCAGTTTTTTAAAGCTTTGGCTTGAAGATGATCTGGGGAAACAGCAAGTAACCGGTTCTCTTCTATTTACCGACTCATGTAAATGTTTATCATAGGGAATATATCCTGCATAATCTATGGATATACTTCCCATAAACTTTTCTATGACCTTACTTATGCGGCTATAAACCGATACTGCCTCTTTTTCATTTTTGACCATATTCATTAAAAGAATAAAATTCTTTATTCCATGCTTTTTAAACATAACTTTAATAAGTGCATAGGCATCTGTAATAGATGTTGGTTCAGGTGTTACAACAACAATCCTTTCTTGAGCGGCCAGATTAAAATAAATAACATTGGAAGAAATCCCTGCACCTGTATCAATCAGTAAAACGTCAAACATATTGTTCAATAAATCGAATTCATTCAAGAGATTGATTTTATGCCCTTCAGTGAGATGAGATAGTTCCTGTATTCCTGAACTTGCGGGTATAATGGATACTCCTTCCGGGCCATTAACAATTACCTGAGACAATTCCTTCTCACCTTTTATAACCTCTTCAATTGTATATTCAGGGTTGATACCAAAGATAATATCAATGTTTGCAAGTCCAAGATCCGCATCAAAGATTAAAACTCTTTTTTTCATTCTCTGATATGTAACTGCAAGATTCGCAACGATATTTGTTTTGCCTACCCCGCCCTTGCCACTCGTAACGGCAAAAACCATAGGACTGTTGTTGTGTTGGGAACACGATCCATTATTTACACGTAGTTTATAGACCTTCCCTGATTCCTTTTTTACAATCTTTCTCAAATGTATCGCCTGATCCATTTTATCTTTCTCCAATTACGAAATAATCGATTGCAATATTTTCCGTTTATCCGCCTGTTCAATATCCTCTGGTACATTCTGTCCCGTGGTAATAAATGATATCGGTAAATTTAATTCCATAATCTGATTCAATATTGAACCAGATTTCTTAGCTTCATCACGCTTTGTAAATATGTAGCTCTGATACTTCAAAGCGCTGAAATTAACGGCTGCTTTATTCATCTCAGATTCGGCAGTTGCAATGCTCAATAAAAGGTGGGCACTAATATCCAAATCTTTGGGAATTAAACTTTTTAGTTCTTCTATTCTGGGTATATCATACTGACTTTGGCCAGCAGTGTCGATGAGGACAATATCCTTTCCCTCCATCCTTCGAAGTGCAAAAAGAAAATCTTTTGTTTTGAATGCCTGAAAACAGGGGATCTCCAGGATATTTGCATATGTCTTCAATTGTTCAATCGCTCCTATTCGATAGGTGTCCATTGAAATTAAACCAACTTTTTTTGTTTTTTCAAGCATGAGCATAGCGGCCAGCTTTGCAATCGTTGTTGTTTTACCGACACCGGTCGTTCCGATAAAAGCCGCTACAATTTGCCTGTTTTTTTTTACATCAAAAGGATCCTTAACAGCTATAACATTCATAATCTCTTTAAGGATTCTATCCTCAATATTTTTCACACCATCAACGGGATGCCCGTTAAATATCCCGGATTTTTCAATAAAAAACCTTACATGACGATCATTAACACCATTTTTTATCAGTTTGGAATAGAGATTTAAAAGGCCGGGATACATAATTATTTTGTCTAAAAACACATCGGAACTGTTCAAAAGATAAAGCAATTCCTTTATAGTCATTAACTCTTGCCTGACCTCTTCGAGCATACCCGAGTTTCCATCTGCAATGTCAACACCTCCACTCATGGCGGTTATCTCAAAATAATCATCACAACCATTTTTTGTCCTTTTCTTCGTGGAAAGAATCATCGCATCCGGTCCAAGTATACTTTTAACGTTTGCGGTGGCTTCTTTGATCGTTTTGGCTTGAAATTTTTTAACTTGCATTGCCCAAACCAACTTTTCCGATAGACTTAAACCCTACATCACTCAATAGTTCACTTTGAGATAATACCATCAGAGAAGGTACGAAATATTCGACCATCTTTCTCAAATGCCTCCTTATTACGGGTGATGTTAAAAGAATTGGCTGTATATTTTTAGACATCGCCTTTTCTGCCTCATTTTTGATCGAAGTAATAATAGAATTGGCAATTTTCGGATCGACACAAAGATATGAACCGTGATCCGCCTTTTGTATTCCTTTGACGAGAATGTCCTCAACATCTTGAGACATTGTTATCAGTTTTCGCTATTGTCTTAAGTACTGTATTTATTAATTCTGGTTCCATCATCCTTCCACTTCTAATAGTTTAACCTAAAAATTTAATCCTTTCGGCAGGATTAATGATATCGGCGACTCTTATTCCGAATTTTTCTTCCAGAATTACAACCTCACCCTTAGCTACCAATTTATTGTTTATATATATATCGAGTGGTTCACCGACCTGTCTGGAAAGCTCGATAATAGAACCTTGCCCAAGCTGAAGCAGTTCATTTATCGCCATTTTGACCTTACCCAATTCAACGGTAACATCCAAGGGAATATCCAGAATTAGGTCCATATCACATTTCCCATTGATACAGGTTTCGATGTTCATGGGTGTTGCCGTTTCATTCTCTTCTATATTTTTACCATTTGTTTCAACCATATAGTACTCCTATTAAATTCTTTCGATTATTCTCACGGCCTTTTTCTTATTACATGTTCCGGGATATCCTTTATATTTGGGAATATTTTCCACTTTAACTGTAACAGTATTTCCTACTTTCTGATCAAGCAAAATGATGTCATCAACCTTCATATTCAAAAGTTCTCCACCCTTTATTTTTGCCTTACCCATTGTGAAGCTCAACTCAACCATGGTTTCAAGTAATTTCTCACGAATATATTTCTTCCAGCTTTTATCGACTTTTATTTTTTCGCATCGAAATTTGTTCTTTAACTTTTCTTTTATGGGTTTAATACTTGAAAAAGGTATACAGATGGTAATGAAGCCGTTATGATTTTCAAGCTGTACTTCAAACTTATTTACAATAACCAAATCATCCGGTGTTCCAATTCCAACAAACTGCGGGTCCATTTCCGATCGGATAAAAACAACATTTACTTCATAGACATCCGACCAAGCCTTCTGAAAATCTTTCAGTATGATCTTAACGACTTTCTCTATAATCTTTGTTTCGATTGTTGTAAAACGCCTCACTTCGTTTTTCGAATGGTTCAGGCCTTTTCCGCCGAATAAATTTTCAACAAAAGAAAAAACCAGGGGGCCTTCCATGACAACAAGTGAATATCCTGTCAGAGGTTCAATGCTAAATATATTCAAGCTCGACGGCATTGGAAGAGAAAGACAAAAGTCACTAAATTTTACAGACTCAGTAGAAACCAAAGTTACATCCATAACAGATCTGCTGGCAACCTGAAGATTTGTTCTCAAGAGACCCACCAGCCTCTCATTAATAATCCCAAGCGCAGGCAACCTGAGATGTACCGGACCGGCCGGCATATTAAAGTCATATATTTCTATTGTTTTACTTTCTTTTGAAACATCGGTTTCGGTTTCAACCTTTCCTTCGGTTATTCCTTCCAGAAGGGAGTCAACCTCATCCTGAGATAAAATATTCGCCATGATTCACCTGTTGGGCAACAAACTCCGTAAAATAATTTCTGCGCACAATCCCATATCCAGGAATCTGTTTCATCCTTGACAAAAGCGATTGCTTCGATTCGAGCTTATTTTTTATTGTGTTAATTTCATTCAGTGTTTGGCTTGAAAGCAAAAGCAAGACGGTATCTTCCAATTGTGAAATATGATTTTCGACAAGTAACTCATTTTCTTCTTTTTCAGTATATACAGCAACCTTTATGCCATATCGATTTTTGAAAGAACTATTTTTTATTAAAATGGGATTATGTTTTTATTACAAATAGATATGAATATTTAATTTTCGTTAAAGCAATCTTTTCGAGGTAAATTGCGTCAAGGATAGAGGCAAATGTCAAAATCTTGACATTTTGCTCTATAAAAGGAACAAGGTTGATATGGGTTAATTGCGAGGTAATGGACTGAAGAAGCAATTTGATATAAGAAGATAAACAGGATAATGCCCTTTATGGGCAAGTTCTCGAGACAGCACAATATGACCATCCACAATGGAACGAACCGAATCCGCGATAGGTTCGTTTATATCATCTCCTTCAACTAAAACGGTGTAAATTCCAGTAATGCTGCCTTTATTTTCTAAGTTCCCGGTCCTTTCCAAAAGTTTTGGTATTTGTATAAAAACACTCGGTGTATAGTTTTAATATATCATACTTGAGGTTGTTGATTTCATTAAAAAGTTTTTCAATGTTTTCTATTACTTTTATTGCTTTCTTTTCGCCCAACTCAAGACCATCTTTTTCACCTTGAACATAACCTTTTTCATATGCTTCCTGCTCAAGGTGTGACACTTTTTCTTGAATATTATTTAATACTTTATCGGTTGTATTTTTATTGTTTTCGGTATCGTCCCAAGCTTCAAGAGGAATAAATTCCTGTTTTCTTTCTGCTCCGGTTCCCATGGATAAAAACTCTTTTTTCCCCTCTTGTCTTCTAACGTTATCGACTTCGAAGGATTCCATTTCATACCTAAGCCATGATTCAACTTTGTCAGTTATTTTTTTCAAGTTTTTAGACAAATACATCATCGCCACCTTTAGCCAATACGATTCGCCCTTCTGATTTCAATCTCTTTGCAATTCTTATTATCTCCTGTTGGGCATTCTCAACCTCACTTAATTTAATCGGTCCAATTACCTCCACATCTTCTCTGAGCTGCTCTAAAGCTCTCCCAGAAAAGTTGCTAAATACCTTTTCCTTCATTTCGTCTGAAGTCGTCTTTAATGCCTTGATCAATAGTTGATTGTCCACATTTTGAAGAATATATTTAAAATGCCTGTTTTCGACTTGTAGAAAATCTTCGAAAACATACATCTTTTGTCTAACCATTTCCGCCAAATCGCCATCCTCATTTTCTATATGCGACAAAACTGATTCCTCTGTGATCCCGTCGACCTGATTCAATATATTCGCCAGAACCTCTATCCCGTCAAACTTTCTGGTTGCCCCACCTATTTTAGAAAGCTCGTTTTTCATTACTTTATCGAGTTCTTTTACAATCTCAAGATCAACCTGTCCTATCTGTCCGATCCTCAAAGCAACGTCGTTTTTTAGTTCTTCAGGCAAAAATTTGAGGACTTCTGCCGCTTTTTCATAGGGCAAGTAAGACAGTATTAGGGCTATTGTCTGAGGATGTTCCCCTTGTATAATTTTGATAAGATTTTCGGCAGGTATGCATGCAAGGTCACTAAATGGCGGGCTACCAGTGCCTTTTTCGCCGATAATCTTAAAAACTTCTCTGGCTTTTTCTTTATCCATGGATTTATTTGCAACCTGCTTAAGAAAATCTTTTCCTGAAACGACGATATCACTATCACTTTTCACGTTTACCAGAAATTCATCCATTACCTTGCTTAAAATATCAGAAGGAATATAAGTGATCTCCGACATATACTTACCGATTTTATTTATACTTGCTTCATCTAATTCTTTAAAAAAAGTTGTAGAAAACTCTTCTCCCATTGTCAGAAAAAGGATTGCAGCTTTCTGAGGACCCGTTAGTTTATCGGCACTTAGTTTCATGATCGCTGTTATTCCTGTTCTCCTATCCATCCTTTAATGAGCTGTTGAGCTTTTTCCGGGTTGCTTTGAGTTATTTCACGTACTTTATTCTTTTTGTCCATTCCTTTTGATCCCGTTAACTGTGCGTATTCTTCTGAGACCGAAATCAGTTCTTCATTTGCAAAAACAGAATCTTTAGCAATGCCTTTCATACTGTTGAGCAAAGGTTTTACAATGAATATGAAAACCATAGCCACCAGAAAAAGGTTGATGATTACTTTTCTATAGTCTTTCATGATCTGTAAAATCAAATCTGATTTGCTGGGCTCCATTGCAATTTCATTGTCCATTCGAGCCGTTTCTGAAAATGAAATCGAACTTACCGTAACTTGATCTTTCCTGTCCTCATTATAACCCATGGCTTTTTTAACAA
The DNA here is from genome assembly GCA_046484425.1 of Desulfobacterales bacterium. Classification (GTDB taxonomy): domain Bacteria; phylum Desulfobacterota; class Desulfobacteria; order Desulfobacterales; family UBA11574; genus UBA11574. The sequence continues at coordinate 13,627 of JAWOIY010000075.1, forward strand.
TTTCTTCAAATTTATTCAGCTCCTGTTCGGTTCTCGGGATATATTTTCTTTTGGTTGTTCCATCGTTTAACTTCTCTGACTCGTAAATTCCGTCAATCACTGCCGCCACGGAAAGGCGGTTGATTTTTCCAGCCGGTTTCAAAACGGTCCGGGTAACTTTATTAATTTCATAATTCGCGGCAACATCCTTTTTTGTCTTTTTGTTTTGAGCTTCACTCGGAGACAGTAGAACACCCTTTCTTTGATCAATTAACGTTTGATCGGTTTCGTCCCTCGTTTCACCGACCTGTGTGTTTTCTTCAATATTTCTCGAACTTCTTCCTGCTGCCGCTGATGGGTCATACTCCTCTTCCTTTAAAGTGATTTTGTCAAAATCAATCTCAGCATTCACACGAACGATTGCCTTATCAGAACCGACAATACGCTCCAGCATGCTTTGGACATTCTCTTTTATCTGACCCTCAATCTTTTTTTTATAGTCCAACTGCGAACTGCTTAAATCCGACGATTCACTGTCACCAGTTCCTCCCTTAAAAATAAGCCTTCCTTTGGTATCCACTACCGTAACATTTTCAGGCTCCAGACCTTCGACCGCATTGGCAACAAGATGCACGATTGAAGAAAGTTTGTCAGCCGGCAAGTTTGACCGAAGATCGATCTGGATTGATGCGGATGCAGGCCTTTTATCCTCGATAAAAAGTGAATCTTCGGGAATAACAATAAATACCCGGGAATTGCTTACCTCTTTAAACTGGTTGATGGTTCTTGCAAGTTCCCCCTGGAGCGCCCTGCGATAGTTCAGCTCCTGTACAAATTTAGTCGTATTAAAATCGGTATGATCGAATATTTCAAAACCGACATTGCCTCCGCCGGGAAGGCCGTCGCCTGCCATTGACAAACGCAACTCGTACACTTTTTCTACCGGAACCAGTATAGCCGCACCGCTTGCCTCCACTTTGTAGGGAATGTTTTTTTTCTTGAGATCTGCAATGACTGCCCCGCCATCCCCAGGGGAAAGATTACTGAATAATACCTGATAATTTTCTTGATTTGCAAAGAAAAACATAAATGCAAATCCCGTTATCACAAGTACAACCACAAAGATCATACTAATCTTTTTTGAAGGAGGCAGTGAATTTATAAGTTTGAGAATTTGTCTGATTGAATCATTCATCCTTATTGTTTCCTTATTCCTACCGTCCTCCCTTTTTAACAGCTTCTTTCAGAACGGCCATCTTTCTTAAAAGTACTGGATATACTAATAAGAGCGGTATCATTTAGACATTCGAGATATATCGATATGCTGGAGGTTACCGCATTTCAGATCGGGAAACTGTCTGAACGGATTAGAGCGTGTTGGGACGAACAGCTGTGTTTTATTTCGGCAACACCCGGAAATAACATTTAATATTCAGTATATCATTAAGGACCTGATCCTGTTCGGCATTACACGCTCTTATTCGTGAGTTTTTCGCGGTCTGAAATGCGGTGATCTCCGGCGTAAACATTATGTCTATTTAATTATGGCCTCATTAGTAAGTGCATTTCTCTTTTGAGCGATGCTGATTGCTCTTTCAAAGGCATCAAAAATTTTGCCAAGGTATAAATTGCCAGGCATGGTATTTTCCTTTATACATAAAGTAGCCTTTCATGCTCCATTTTACAGCAATTAGTATGCCAACAAAATTGGAATGATGAAGAGATAAAATGATGAAATATTAAGAACCCGCTTTCGACAATCAAACCTACCGATTTATAATTAAAACTAATTGGTTTAATTAATATTTATTAATTTTTACTCTACTTGAATTATCGCGTTATGAGCACGAAGATGTTGTATATTACAAAGGGATGGGTTTAAATAATCGTGGGGGATGTGATGCCTACCGTCATTTTTTTGACAATGAAACGTCTCGTAAAAAAAGGAAAATGTCTCTAAAAGTCATTACAAACCGGTGACGATTTTATGCAGAGACAACCTTATCTGTTTCTATGTTCTGTTTTTTAATCTTTGCCACCAAGGTTGTCCTGTTGATATTGAGAAGTTTTGCTGCTTTTGACTTCACCCAGTTGGATTTTTCCAAGGCCTCAAGGATAATTCTTTTCTCATAATCTTGAACCGCCTCATTAAGGTCTAGTTCATTTCCAAAGATCACCGCTTCGTCAGGATGAATCGATCCGTTAACATCTCGAACATTTTCAGGAAGATCATCAAAATTAACCACCGGGCCTTCACAGAGGATGGTAAGCCTTTTTATCACATTTTCAAGTTCTCTGACATTACCAGGCCATTCATACGTCATTATTGCACTCATGGCTTGCTGGGAGAAACCCGAAATCTTTTTTTTCTTTCCTTTCTGAAATTTCTTTAAGAAATGATCTATAAGTAAGGGGATGTCTGATGTTCGCTGCTTCAAGGATGGAACCTTTATGGGAATTACATTTAATCGATAATAGAGGTCTTCTCTAAATTTCTCCATGTTAATGGCGGTTGTTAAATTTTTATTGGTTGCCGCGATGAATCTGAGATCTACATGAAGGGTTTTTGTACCACCCACTCTTTCAAACTGCTGTTCCTGTAAAACCCTCAACAGTTTTATCTGCAATGCGGGACTCATTTCTCCGATTTCATCCAGGAAAATGGTTCCACCATTTGCCAATTCAAATCGGCCGATTCTTTTTTTATAGGCACCCGTGAATGCGCCTTTTTCGTGGCCAAAAAGTTCGCTCTCCAATAAAGTTTCAGGCACAGCTCCGCAATTAATAACAACCAACGGCTTATCACCCCTTTGGCTGTTATAATGAATCGATCTTGCTATTAATTCCTTTCCTGTACCGCTAGCTCCGGTGATCAGAACGGTGCCGTCTGTATCTGACACTTTTTCGATGAGGTCGTATATTTTTTTTATGGCATTACTGGTACCGACAATATTTGAATAATGATATTTACCCTTTAGTTCCTGTTTCAGTCTTATATTCTCTTCCTCAAGGTTTTTAAATTTAAGGGCCTTTTCAACAATGATCAGGAGTTCACTGGGTGACACAGGTTTCGTGATGTAGTCAAAAGCGCCTTTCTTTATGGCTTCAACTGAACTTTTTATGGTTCCGTGACCAGTCAAAATGATACACATGGTTTTGGGTGTTCTTGATTTTGTATATTCAAGGACTTGAATCCCGTCCACATCAGGCATCATGAGGTCTGTTAGAACCATATCATACTCATAACTCTCTAACTCTTTGATTGCCGACTTACCACTGGAGGCCGTTTTGACTTTATAATCATTAGATTCCAGTATATTTTCAATAAGTTTCAACACTTCCGGATTATCATCAACGATTAATATTTTAGACATAATATTTTCTCTTATTGGAAAGGGGCATAGAGCAAGAATTATATAACTATATAAAGTTACGGTTTATCCTTTTACGAGAAGATTATCGTTTAATATTGCAATATTTAGAACAAATCAAGGGGAAATTGGAAGGAAATTTAATAATATCGATCCGAAGATCAGCCGTCAAATACTTTGATTAATTTATCGCTGATAGTCTCCGCAGTAAATGGTTTTACTACATAACCGCTGACACCTGCCTTAACGGCTTCTACAATATTATCTTTATGAGCTTCAGCTGTAACCATCACAAAGGGAATGTCCTTTAATTCATCATCCGATCTCACGGTTTTTAATAAATCTATTCCCGGCATTTCCGGCATATTCCAGTCACTTAAAATCAGATCAACAAATAATCCTGCGCTGAACTGAAAAATACCTGAAAATTGAATATTGAGAATTCTACATTGGACATTAACTGTCTTTACATGGCAAGCAGGGGGTCACTTCATAGTTTGAATTTATTTTTGATCAAGCCTTTACTGTGAAGATCAAGAAAAATATCTACAATTTTTGGATCAAACTGGGAACCCGCATTTTCTCTTATCCTTTCGACTGCAACATTATCCAGCATCTTCTGCCTGTAAGACCTATCAGTGGTGAGCGCATCAAAAACATCAGCCACCGCAAGGATTCGAGCGAGAAGCGGAATGTTTTCCCCTTTGAGATTATCAGGATATCCCTTTCCATCGAATCTTTCATGATGGTGTCTTATGATATCCTGTTCATCTGTCCACATACCGAGGTGCCCGATTATATTGCTTCCAATTACCGGATGTTTTTTTATAATTTCATATTCGTCATCGGTAAGTTGACCCGGTTTCAATAGAATGCTGTCTGGAATTCCGATCTTTCCGATATCATGAAGGTTGCCGGAAACGTTGAGCTTTACGATTTCCTCCTGAGAACAACCGGTTTCCCTGGCAATTGATATGGCATACTTCGATACATTTGCCGAGTGCAGTTTCGTGTACGGATCTCTCGCCTCTATCGTCTCCACAAAGGCATAAAGGGTTGAGAAAAGATTTTCGTAAATATTTTCATAAAGTGCCAAATTTTCTATTGAAGAAGATGCCTTCTCTATCAAAAAATTTAAAAAATATATTTCTTTTTCACCAAAACTTTTGTTTTCATGATGAATAACTGATGCCAGTATGCCAAACACCGTGGATTTTATTTTTAACGGAATAGCGATAATATTCCCGATTCCGTTTCTACCTTTTATAAGGTAAGGTATACCGTCTCCAGCAACCTTTTGAGCCGTCTCTTTTTCTATTAATACAGCATTGTCTGCTGTTCCATTTTCGTTTCTGAAAAAGGATGTGATTATTTCATAATCCTCCATCTCCTTTGTAAATAAATAGAAATGTGCTTCATCGCAAGGTGTGACTTTACCGGTCAAATTGACCAATATTTTAAAAAGATCCTGGCTGTTTGCTGCCTGATCCAGATTCTGAAGAATAAGATTTATGGTCTCGACGTCTTTAATTTTCCCCTGCAGTTCCTCATTAATCTTGATCAGCTTCTTGGTCTTTTCATACTCCTCTTTTAACAATATGTTATTAACAAAATGTGATCTTGATGCCATCACCCTTGCAATCGTCGGAAGGATCTGCTCCATTTTGAATGGTTTGGTAATAAAATCGACAACGCCGTTTTTTAAGGTTTTTATGGCAATATCCATGGAGGGATATCCGGTCATAACCACAACCGGAATGGTATTATCATATTCATTTATTTTCCGGGCGAGTTCCAGTCCGTCCAGTTTGGGCATGGAAAGATCAGTAAAACAACAGTTGACTTGTTCAGTCTTGATTATCTCGAGGGCCTCAAAACCATCACCGGCCGTTAAGATCGTATGATTTGGGTAAGACTCAAAATATCTTTTGAAAATATCCAGAATACACTCTTCATCATCAACAACTAGTATTTTTAAATTTTCTTCCATTAATGATTCTGACCTTTATTCCTCGTTTTCTCTGAATAGTTTTATTTTATAAAAACTCTCGTAATTACCTTCTGATATCCAAGAATTTCGCAGGATATTTCTTTATGATTTGATATCCTTCAACAGGTTACTTTTTTCCTGCTTTAATGAAGCAACTATCATGCCAGTATTTTTCAATCAATTTTTACAATACATTTAAATATGTTATATCTGATGAAGGATTGATACCCAGAATAAAGAGTCACTATTTTGCCGATTGAAGTCGAGAAATTTGCCGGTTTTCGGAATTTGACAGCACCCAATTCTTAAGTCATTGGATTAGTTCGAAAAAGGTGTCGGACAGAATTTACCGTCGATATAAAAAATCATTTTTTCACCTAAAGTTTTATAGAATCGTTACCGATAAAAAAAATGAGGTGGCGAATCATGGTTATAAAAGCTTATCAGGTCAACAATGTTTTGCGAGTTTATCGCGATCAGCTTCGTCAAAGCAGGGTATCCACTGAACGGAAAAGTTCGGATACTGAACTGCCGGACAGGATTGGCATCTCTGCAAAGGCCAGGAGAAATAAAATTATTGATAATATTACCGCAAATATTGTAGATAAGATTACACAGTACGGACCTTATAATAAGGTAGAAAAAGAAGTGTTTGAAAAACTTGAAAGCGAATATGGAGGAAATCTGGCTATTTCCGAAGACAATCCAAATGGCTTCATATTCAAGGAAATCGATGAAAATGGTGAAACAATCAATTCTCTTTCCATTGAAGATTCTAAGTTTTTAACCAATAAATTAAAAGAAATCACCAAGGAAACCATAGATAAAAATATGAAATAACATTAGAGGATTCAATGGTGAAAATTGACAACGGAATCATTCACTACGAAATAAGCAAACCACCTCCCAAACACTCACAAAATGGGATAGAGGGAATGGGCGAAAAACAAGTTTCTTTCGAACAAAAGGTTGAAATCAAAAAACAGTCAGGACAAGATACGATTGTTCACCTTTCCACGGTGTCAAAAGATGTCCGAACCGCAAGGGAAATTATTGCATCCGAACCGGATGTTAGAGAAAATATGGTTTCTGAATTAAAACAAAGGATTGAGTCCGGCAAATATGTTATCGACCACAAAGCAGTTGCCGATAAAATTGTTGATTCCTTCTTGGACGAAACTTCCTAACCATCCATATCAGTTAAAAAAAACAGGGGACCATGCATGTTGTTCCCTGTTTTTTTTGTTTTTTGCGAGACGATCAATCCTTTTTGTATGGACCGTTTCGAGCAAATATTATGAATTGAATCCTGATGCTCAAACTTTCCGGAATACATATGGAACGCGTGAATCAGAAATAAGATTTTCTGTGTCAACAGGTATCGTTTCATGGCACCCGATGACCAAAAATCCATTGGGTGCAAGACCATCTAATACCTTTCTTAAAGCCCTTTTTTTCAGGTCCTCCTCATAGTAAGTCAAGACATTATTCCGCAAAAATATGATATCAAAATTTAACCCGGGTGGATCGGAAAGCAGGTGATGTATTTTCCATGTAATGCCCTTTTTGAGCGACGTATTCACCTCAAACAGCTTTTTATCGCCTTTTTGTTTAAAATATCCGGATTGTATCTCTGTTGGGACCTCTTTTAGACTGCTGGATGGATAAACACCGGACCGGGCTCGGTCGATATAGGCGGGATTTATGTCGGTGGCAACCAGTTCAAGATTCGGAACGTGTAAGCAACGCCGGCTCAAGCAAGTCCAAACGATCTTGACGCTGAAAACCTCTTCACCGCATGAGCAACCTGCTGACCATAATTTGATTTTTTCTTTTCCAACTCCAATCAATTCCGGAAGAATATTTTCCTTAAGCCCCTGCCAAAGCACACGGTCTCGAAAAAAACGGCTGATGGAAACCGTCATAAGAAGTTCACACTGGTGTCTGACTTCGTCATTTTTATCCAGTTCAGCCAAAAATGCCGACATATCGTTGAATCCTATTAATTCCATGTACCGGCGTATGCGTTTTTTAACCCCCTTTCTCACCTTGCGATACCCTGCCCGTGAAAATTGATATCGATTAAGCAGTTGACGAAATTGCTGATCATTCATAAGATTAATTCTACCTTTAGGAACATATTGTGCAAGTATTTTCCCCTCAAATCGTTCTGAAATAATAAAATACTGGTGGAGAAAAAGGAGTTGCCTCTATGGACAAAGAAAGAATCGCATTTTTAAAAAAAGATTATGTTCAGGGATTTCCAGCTGCCTGCGGATTTGAAGTCAATCGGGTGGATTACGGTATATTCGAATCACGCCTGAGAATTCGCCAGGATCACAGTCAGCAGGACGGATTCGTGCATGCCGGTGTTATTTCAACCATGGCAGACCATACCGCCGGATACGCCGCATACACGACTGTTTCTGATGCATTTCGCATCCTGACCATCGAATTCAAAATCAATTTTTTTAAACCCGCTGTTGGGAAAGACATGATCTGCCGATCAAAAGTTGTCAATAATGGTAAAACGATCAAAGTATCAGAGTCGGAAATTTTTTCTTTAACCGAAGATCAGGAGAAACTTGTCGCCAAAGCAATGGTGACACTGATTGCAGTTCCACATTCAAATTTACAATAAACCTTTTTCAGATCAAAAAATGCAAAAGGGCGATCCTTCTGGATCGCCCTTTTTGAGAGGTTATGAAGATAGATTACCTCGCCACCAAACCCCTACCGAATTTTCTGGTTTCCCATAATGCCGTTATTAACACCGGGGAATATCTTTATCATTTATTTTTGTTTTGAAGATGCCCGCTGAAAAGATGCACGTACATCCGAGAAACTCTTGTTATTTGGAATTTAATCTCTGCAAAAAGCGTGCTAAGTTTTAAATTTAATCGAAAAATTTTTATTTTGTAATGATTTCAATCGGTTAGAAAATATGTCAATTCCCTTGCTTTAAAAGAATTACCAATATTTGACAAGGCATGTGTCATTTTTTGACAGCGTTACTCCTTTTTTTGACCCAACCAAATACAAAGTATGTGTTCAGGGGGCAGTCATTTTCCCTTCACTTCGGTGTCTCCGTCACTGGTATTTTCAGTGACTTAGCAGTGGTGGCATTCCTGCCCCCTCCGCGTTCTCCCGCGAAAAGCATGCGGGAGCCGCGGTCTCCCCCACTGCTAAATCACTGAAAATACGAAGCGACTCCGCCAATACCGTTACGGGAAAACAACTGCCCCCCTGAATAGTTACAATACAAAGAGCCATCTTGAACATGTTTCTGAGAACTGCGATATCACGATATTCCTTGAAAAGAGAAAATAAATTGCAAGAACCCCTGGGTTTAGTTATAAGAAATGTGCGCATATTTTTTTGATATAACCTTAAATTCTGTTTCCGTACATGAACAAAAATACTAAGCCCCAGGCATTGATCGTGTTCGACATGGACGGGGTCATTATCGATGTATCCGGATCATATCGAGACACGGTTCGGCAAACTGCCAGACTGTTTTTCAAAGGAGCCGATTCTTGGAAAGACCTGCCCGACCCACTGTTCTCGCTTTCCGATCTTGCCAGGGTAAAACAGAGCGGGGGGCTCAACAATGACTGGGACCTAACATTTTTAATCATCAATCTCCTGTTCACCCAGGTTAATATAAAATCAGAATTCCGGGATCCGGATCCTTGGACCAGATATAAAAAATCAATCAAAAACTGTGATGTCATTAATCTAATCCGATTTTTAAACCATGAAAAAAATCCCATATCCACACTTCTGGAAAAGAACGGAAGAATTTCGCATGATTTCATTACCGGTCTGTATGCCGGGGATGTTGGAAGCGGAAATATTATTAAGCAGATTTTTCAGGAGATTTATCTCGGAAAGGAACTCTTTGAGTCCACCTATGGGGTTCTTGCAAAAGTCTTTCAACAAAAGGGATACATCAACCGAGAAACATTGCTGATAGACAAATCCATTCTTGAACGCCTGTCAAAAAGCAACATTCTGGCCATAGCAACAGGTCGTCCACAAATCGAGGCAGACTACCCGCTCAATTATTTTGATCTTAGAAAGTATTTCTCATGGATACTAACGCTTGATGATTGTCTCAAAGAAGAGGAAAAAATATTTGAACAGCAGCAGCAAAAGGTTTCTTTAAGCAAACCGAATCCGTATATGCTTGATATCATCAAGACCGCCCAAAAAAACAGTGTATCCGAATGCTATTATGTTGGAGATATGCCCGACGACATGATGGCGGCCTCAAGATCCAAGGCAGGATTTATCGGCGTAGGAATACTTAAATCTTCTGCCGACAAAGAGGGTCTAAGAAGAGATCTGGAACATGCAGGTGCGGATTATATTATTGAAGATTTCGATGAATTGGTAAAAATCGTGGAATTCTGATCGTGTGAAAACCCGATTAAGGACTGAATTGTCAATTTTACTTATTTTGCGAATCTATAATAAAGAATTCAGCGGACAATACTCCAGCCCAAAAGCTTCTGCCACCGCCTTATAGGTTACCTTCCCATTTAGAATATTAATGCCCTTGGCAATTTCCGGATTTTCCTTCGCCGCTTTCTCATATCCCTTATCCGCAATTTCAAGGGCATATGGCAGTGTTACATTGGTAAGCGCTTTTGTCGAGGTATATGGAACCGCGCCGGGCATATTTGCCACACAGTAATGAATAATGCCGTCGACTTCATAGATGGGGTCATCATGAGTTGTGGGTTTTGCCGTCTCGACACACCCTCCCTGATCAATGGCCACGTCAGCGATAACCGAGCCTTTCTTCATTGACTTTAACATATCACGGGTAATCAACTTGGGCGCGACAGCTCCGGGGATAAGCACCGCTCCCACAACAAGATCCGCCGCTGTTAATAGTTTTCGAATCGCTCCCGGACTCGACATAACCAGAAAACAGTTTTTGGGCATAATATCGCTCAGGTAACGAAGCCGCTCAGGGTTGTTGTCCAGCAGGTAGACCTTTGCACCAAGACCACAAGCCACTTTGGCTGCATTAGCCCCGACTGTACCGCCACCGATAATCAGGACGGTGCCGGGTTCTACTCCGGGTACACCGCTAAGGAGAACGCCACAGCCCCCATACGTCTTTTCCAGATATTTGGCGCCCTCCTGGATAGCCAGCTTGCCTGCAACCTCACTCATCGGTGTCAAAAGCGGCAGGGAACCATTCTGTTTTTCAACTGTTTCGTAAGCCACCGCTACAGCGCCCGAATCCATAATGGCTTTGGTAAGCTCCATTGACGCTGCAAAATGGAAATAGGTAAACAGAACTTGCCCTTTTCGTATGAACGGGTATTCAACGGGCAGGGGTTCCTTTACTTTCATAACCATTTCGCTTTTCTGGTAAATCTCTTTTGGAGAACTGCAAATTGTTGCTCCGGCGTTTTCATATTCTTTATCAGAAAAATCAGACCCGTCACCTGCACCGGCTTCAACCCATACTGTGTGTCCATGATCCCGCATCTGCTCAACACCTTCAGGCGTAACCGCAACACGATGTTCTTTGGTTTTTATCTCTTTTAAGACTCCGATTTGCATAACATCCCCCTGTACCCTGAAATGAAGCTACATTTTCATTTTTCCATAAAAGACAAACTCGTAAAAAGTCTTTTGTGAGCGCCATTTGAGCATTTGGGGAATCAGCGTTTCAAGCGGTGAAGCTTTAAAAATTTCAAACTGTTTGAGGCGCTTGCGCCGAGTTTTTGAAATTTAGCTTCACCGATGAGAACGCCCCCAAATGGTCACGGAGCGAGCAATATCGACTTTTTACGAAACCATCAAAATTGAAAATTGGTGCAATATGAATAAATTAAAATCATCAATTTTCAATCATCAATTGACTTACACGCGTTCAATCCGCTCCCATCCCCACAATCCATGGGGCTTAAAGAGCAAAAAAACCGCCATAAAAACAAAAGGAGCGACCTCTTTGACGCCCCCCGGAAAGTATCTGTCCAGATACGCCCCGCAAAGGTTCTGTAATATACCGATGGTAATGCCGCCCACGATCGCGCCGGGCACTGAATTGAGACCTCCCAGCACCACGGCCGGCAAAACCAGAAGACCGAGGGATCCCACGGATGCCGGATTTTCACCTGCTCGAGTACACCTGCTCGGTATCGCTGTGGGAGGCTTATCTCGATCAGCGCGGACTCCGTCTGCCGGACGTAGACTCG
>JAWOIY010000157.1:0-13642 GCA_046484425.1 Desulfobacterales bacterium
GGTGAGGTGAATAATCCCGGATCGTTTTCCTACAACAAGAAGGAGATCACCCTGGTGGAAGCCATCAGCATGGCCGGCGGTTTCAACGAGTGGGCCGAACGGAACCGGACCCGTATCGTGCGCTTGGAAGACGGGATCGAAAAAATCATCGAGGTCAGAGTGGACGCCATCACCAAGTCGGGTCAAAAAGGTCAGGATGTCCTGATACGGCCCGGCGACATTATTGTGGTACCGTATTAAGAACGGCGGGGCGCTTCGCGGTTGGAGGCGGTAGGTTGGAGGTTGGAGGCAAAGATTGGAAACAACATCCTCAAACCTCTAGCGAAGCGATCCTCAAACCTAATGCCGCTGAAAGCGAACTGCCTAAAGCGTAACGCTCCTCCAACCTCCAACCTCCAACCTGTAACCTGTAACCTTGAACCTTGAACCAACCAACGGACAACAACCAACGGACAAAATTATGGATGAATACAAAGAAAAAACAATAGACCTTCGGGAATATTTTCGGGTGTTCCTGAAACGGCGGTGGGTCATCATTACGGCGTTTGCGGTGGTGGTTCTTTTCACCGCAATCGCAACCTTTACGGCGTCCCCTGTTTACCAGGCCACCGCACAAATCGTGATCGAGAAAGAGAACCCCAACCTGGTGTCCATCGAGGAGGTCATGGCCGTTGATTCCACGGGGACCGATTACTACCAGACCCAGTACAAGATCATCCAGAGCCGGTCTGTGGCCCGCGAGGTGATCCGCCGGCTGGACCTGAAAAACAGCCCCGAGTTCTTTCCCCCGCCCAAAGACAACATTCTGTCCGATATCACCATGGGGATCAAAAATGCGCTGAGCAGCGCCATGGACTGGATGACCTCCCTTTTGAAAACAGGGGAACCCGAAGACGGGTCCGCCGGGTTGGCGGACGAAGATGCCGCCCTTGATTCCAAACTGGTTTCCGCGTTTATCGGACGGATCAAGGTGAGTCCCATCGAAAACAGCCGGCTGGTGGATGTGGGTGTCCAGGCCAATGACCCGGTCATGTCCGCCCGCATGACCAATGAACTCGTCAATGCGTATATCGACCAGAGTCTGGAGATCAAGCTCACGGCTGCCAAAAATGCGGCCAAGTGGCTGGGCGAACAGGTTGACGACATGCGAAAAAAAGTCGAGGATGCGGAAAAAGCGCTTTTGCAGTACAAGGAAGACCAGCAGATCATCACCGATTTTTCAAGTGACGCCGAGAATATTACCGCGCAGAAGCTCGCGGAACTCAACACCCAGCTAATCGAGGCGGAATCCCAGCGGGTTGAGGCCGAAACGCGCTACCGGCAGGCCGTTTCCATCGAGAACAGTCCGGACATGCTGGACTCGATTCCCGAGGTGCTGAGCAACGATCTGATCAAGGAAGTCAAGAAGATGGAGGTTGTGCTCTTTAACAGTATGTCGGAGCTTTCGAAAAAATACGGTCGAAATCATCCGAAGATGGTGGCCATTGAATCGGAACTGGCGGAACTGAGAAAACGAAAGCAGATCGAAGCCGGGCGGGTGATCAATTCGCTGAAAAACGAGTACAAACTGGCCCTGGCCCGGGAAGAATCCCTGAAAGCGGCCATGGCCCGGCAGAAAACCGAAAGCCTGAGTTTGAACAAGAAGGCGGTTCAATATGCCGTGCTCCAGCGTGAGACGGAAAGCTCGCGGAATATGTATGACATGCTCATCAAGCGGTTCAAGGAGACCTCCCTGACCGAGGAGATGAGGACCGGCAACATCCGGATTATCGACACGGCGGAGACCCCCCAATTCCCGGTAAAGCCCAACAAGAAACGCAACCTTTTGCTTGCCGTGATTCTGGGTCTGTTTTCAGGGTTCGGGCTGGCTTTGTTCCTGGAATACCTGGACAACACCATCAAGCTGCCGGATGAAATCAAGGAGGATCTGAACATTCCGTTCCTTGGGGCGGTGCCGGCCTTTTCCTCGAACGGCATTCCGGAGCATATACCACCTGAACTTGTTACGGTCCACTCTCCAAAGTCGCCTGCCAGTGAATCCTATCGCAGCATTCGCACGGGCATTCTGTTTTCATCGGCTGACACATCGCCGCAGGTAATCATGGTGACCAGCGTCAGTCCTTTTGAGGGAAAAACCACATCCGCGGCCAACCTGGCCGTAACCCTGGCCAACGCCGAGTCCAGGGTCCTGCTGATCGATGGCGACATGCGGCGGCCGAGGATTCACAAGGTCTTCGGGCTGAATCGCAAAATCGGGTTGTCCAATGTCCTTGTGGGAACAGTGCCCCTCGAAGACGCCATAGTCGCTTCGCAGGTGGAAGGGCTGGACATCCTGCCTGTCGGCGCGATTCCGCCGAACCCGTCGGAAATTATCGGCTCTCAGAAGATGGGACAGCTTCTGGATTCGCTAAGAAAAAAATATGCGCGGGTGATTATCGACACCCCCCCGATCGTGTCGGTAACCGATGCCCTGGTGCTGTCCCGGATGGTGGACAGGGTGCTGCTGGTCATCCGTTCCGGTGAAACACCGCGGCCGGCCGTAAAAAGCAGTCTGGCGCAGCTGCAGACCGTGAATGCAAAAATCCTGGGTGCCATTTTAAATGCGGTGGGCGTGGGACGGGACAGCTATTATTACTATCAGTATTCCCATTATTATTACGGCGAAGACCCGGAAAGAACGGAAAGGAAACGAAGTGAAAAATATTCTGAGAAACATGTTTGAACTCCTCCCCGGGGAAAAGACCATTGTGCTGAAAGAAAAATGTTCGGACTGCGGCCGTGAGGCAGCCATAGAGGTAACCCGAACATCAGGGGGATTCGGATTGCGGGGCGGCGCTATATTCAAGAGTTCGTCCGGCGCGTATTTCGCAAAATGTCTTGAGTGTTACACCTCAAACCCTAAATCGGACGAGAAAAAGCTGAAATGTAAAGGTCTCCGACCCGTGGACCTGTGACTGAAATGAAAAATAAAGCAACAGCATCCACGATTCAAGCCGCGGGACGAAAAGCGGCGGATTGAAATGACCCAGAACCGGTCTAACCAATAACCATAATCCAGGCAGACATCCGGTTCCACAAAAGGCAGGGTATAAAAACCCTGCCTTTTGCTTTTTAAGTATTTTAAAAAATGTATTGGTTGCCGGTCTATTATAATGATGAAACCGCAACTGTTACTGGGCTTTTTTGTTTTTGGGCCAGTCGAAGATCCCGCTATGCGGGGCAGCAGTACCGCCAACGGCGGGATTGGAGACATCACCGAGATCATTGAAGCCCAGGGAAATCGCAACCGGCAATTTTTCTTTACTTTATATATACCATATGGTATAAAACACCATATGAAATCCAGGTTGATCTATCGAGAAAAATTTATTTATTCCGATGGCTCTATTCGGGAAATGGTTCTTTGGCAGCTATCCAAGGAAACGTCCGACAGACCTCATCGATTGAAATATCGACTTTATTACGGACTTAAGGATGGAACCTGTATTGTTCGATATGACAATGAAGCAGGTAAAGGAGATCATAAACATTTTAAAGGAATAGAAAGAACGTATCGGTTTACGGATGTCGAAACATTGGTAGCAGACTTCCTTGAAGATATTGAGAAAGCAAGGAGCGCAAAAATATGAAGAAACAGATTAAAATCGGAGTCGGCGATGCCGCAACCACGGCTAAAGAATTTATTGACATTTGGAGGCGTGCCGAAGGTGGTGAGAAAGTTGAAGAAGTGCAGCGATTGTATTTCGAAAATCTTGAAATGCTTCTCAAGACACTGACTGAAGCACGCTGGGTATTGTTGAAAATATTACGCGAAAACGGCCCCATGAGCATACGCGCGTTGTCGAATGAATTGGGACGCGACTACAAAAACGTCCATACGGATGTGGGGAAACTGGAATATATCGGGCTGGTCGATCGTACCGAAGATGGTAAAATACGAGTTCCTTGGGATGTTGTGGAAGCGAGGCTTATGCTTGCCGCGTAGTCAGAAATGGATTATTATCAACCTTTAATGTCGGCAGCAAGGGTTATGTGCATCGGGTGCATTCAAATGGGCGCTCTGCTTCATATGCCTTTGATTTCTCATTCATATCATGAGAGAACGAGGCTGGTCGGTAGTGCCCAGAGCCTTTCTCCAATCCTAACCGCATCTTCACCGTTGTGGCAAAGAATCGCTGCTTTGCAATGTGGTGTTGCTTTTAAAAAGGCATTCAGATCCGCAAGGTCTCTTTCCTGCCACCTGGCGGCTGATTTGAGTTCCAATGCTATGCATGACCGCCCCGCCTCTATAACGAGGGCGGTTCTGACGGCATCAGCGATGTCTCGTGGATAATATTCTGTCATAATGTTGCTATAGTGTCAAAATGCCTATGTCAAGTGATAAAATATGACAATATAGCTTGCTGACTTTTTATGCACGGCAAATTTCCTTGAAGATCTTCAGTTGACATGATGATTTTCAAGGTTTAATATGATCCCATGATTCCCCGACCAGAACCCATCCGTCAAATTAAAAGTTCGTTTCAGATCCACCCTGTTACTGCCCTGCTCGGACCACGGCAGTGCGGCAAGACGACCCTGGCACGGGTCATCGTTGAACAAGAGCCGTCCACGGTTTTTGACCTGGAAAACCCTGTCGATGTCCAACGTCTTTCTGCTCCTATGCAGACATTGAAGGATCTTTCCGACCTGGTGATCATCGACGAAGTTCAAAGAAAGCCGGAATTGTTCGAACTGCTCCGGGTACTTGTGGATCGACCCAGCCAAAATGCCCGATTTCTGTTGCTGGGATCGGCATCGCCGCATCTGGTCAAAGGTGTTTCGGAATCTCTGGCCGGAAGAATCGGATTCGTTGATCTGGCAGGTTTTCAACTTTGGGAAGTCGGAATGCAGCATCGCGATCGATTGTGGATAAGAGGTGGTTTTCCCAAGGCCTTTCTTGCCGATTCCGAGTCTGACAGCACTCAATGGCGTGAAAGCTTTATCCGAACGTTTCTTGAAAGAGATATCCCTCAGCTTGGCATTACCATTGCCGCGGAAACCCTTCGGCGATTCTGGACGATGGTGGCCCATTACCATGGGCAGGTATGGAATGCAGCGGAGTTTGCCCGATCTCTTGGTACTGCTGAAAATACGGCGCGAAGATATCTCGATATCCTTACCGGTGCTTACATGGTTCGGGTCTTGCCGCCGTGGTTTGAAAATCTGAAAAAACGCCAGGTCAAAGCGCCCAAGATATATGTCCGTGACAGTGGTTTGTTTCACAGCTTGCTCCAGGTTTCAACCTTAGCCGAATTGCGGGGGCATCCCAAAATCGGCGCGTCATGGGAGGGGTTTGCGCTGGAGCATATGATCCATGTTTTTCGAACCAGAGATGCTTATTTCTGGGCAACACACTCAGGTTCCGAACTTGATCTTATGGTGACGATCGCCGGTAAACGGCATGGTTTTGAATTTAAATACAAAGATGCTCCCGGGCGAAAGCGGTCGATGCATATTGCCATTAAAGATCTGGGTCTGGAACATCTGTGGGTCATATATCCCGGGGATCAGAAATACGCCCTTGACAGTAAGATTACCGCCATTTCGCTGGAGGAAATGTTGCAGCTTGCGCAAACCGGGCTCACGGCTTGAGATGACTGGTTGGGTATTTTTTTTGAATCCGGTAGAAATCACATGCTGTCCATTTTTGAAAGGAGAAAAGAATGTTTGACGAAAAAGAATTCAACGACGTGGATTTATCGGTAAAGCAAGACAACCTGTATCTGGAAGAGTCTTTTACCGATCTTGATATGGCTTCAATACGGCGTTTGACTCCGGTCAAACCCAATGGATTGAAAGATAAAACCCGCAAACAGATTTTTGTGGGCCACCTCAATCTAATGACCCCCCAAGGGCCAATTCCAATTCAGGCGCCTCTTAAAGCCAGAAATCTCAAAGAAGCCATGGAGCTATATCCGGAAGCCATAAAAACCGCATTGAAAAAGATGCAGGAAGAAATCGAAAAACTTCAGCGAGAACAAGATTCTCGTATTATCGTTCCCGGGAGTTGAAACCGGTTTTTTCATTACAAGTCGTTATCTACGAGTTCTTTCAGGGAAAATTTAAGCATACCTGAAGCGATTCATTTTCAAAAGGCTAAATTCTTAACTTTTTTAAAGTTCCGAAATTGGGTCTTTGATACAGAATTGACAAAAAAATTCCTTTTGAGTATTTAAAATAGTCTTATAACTTGGGCATCAATTTTTTACGCAAGGATGATTTATGGAAGGTAGTGGACTTAAGAAAAGGACCGGCATTGCCGGCATATTGGAAAAAACGGAAATCAAAGAGTATTTCGATACCCTTTTTATCCTGGTTGGAGGAGTTGAATTCGTTATATTTATTGCCCATTTTATTGGCTCCATGGGTGCGGAAAAGGGACCGTTTCCCTGGAAACAATATTTTTTTGTCTCTTTTATGGCTCCGGTTGTGCTGATGTTTATTGTGGGTCTTATTGTTATCGGATTCAACTATTATTTATATGGCAGCCAACAGGCGGCGTTTGATCTTGAAGAAAGTCCCTTTGTGGGAACCAAAATAAAACGGTTCGGACACAGCTTCAAGTTTCTGTTCTCCATCATTCAACAGGTACCGGTTCTTGCAGGTTTGTTCATCCTGGGGGTTGGCTCCGTTGTATTGTTCAAGCTCGATACGATCTTAAAGGTGTTGGGACATATTGGCGAAAAGACAGCGTTTTATCTTTTTATTCTGCTTTGTGTGCTGGTATCCGGAGTGTTGATTTTTCTGATCTTTTGGCTCTACTGGCAATTCAAACTCCAGAGATACCATATTCAGCAAGAGTGGGAGTATAAACAAAAAGTTATCGAAACATCGGGCCTTATTATCCTTGATGATAACCGGGTGGTTAATCGGGAAGGAAAAATCATCTCTTATGACGAAACGATCGAAGCGATAGAAAATAAGGAAAATAACGGGCCGACACCTGCCAGAAAATTGCTGTTGAAATAAAACCCATATTGACCAGAATGTTAAATAGAAGGGATTTAAGGTTTGGTCCTGAGCAACAGATGGTAAACTCGAGTCAGGAGGATAAATGTGTTGTGATCACCGCCTTTGTCCGGGTGAAGCTTCTGGATCCTCTTCCGGTAAAGCCGGATCAGGTCTTTGCGAGTCATTTTTTTCAATTCCTCCGGCGTTGACTTGAACAGGGCGCCGGCCTCTTCCAGATCGGCCTTCCGGGATTTAAACGGCGGCCGGTAATCTCTTCGGCTGTTGATGAACTTTCGAATATATTCTTCCATAAATGATTTGGGAGCGTAATCGTAATCGAAATACATGACAGCATAACGAACAAGGTATTCATTCAAGCTATTGCCGGTTTCCATGCCGTTCCAGAACGTTGGGTCGCTGTTTAAGCGGCAGATTTCCTCCAAAAAATGTTCATCCACTGCCCTTTGGTCCAGCATTTTCGGTGCAGACCGGGCAAACCATTGCGTGAAGAAATCCTGCAGGTTAAAAATAACATATGCATAGGTTTTGTATTCTCTCACCGTCAGAATTTCTTCCATCTCCATGAACATCTGTTCGATTTCATCTCTGGATTTGGCCGTCAGTACCTTGAGCAGCTTCTGCGGAACGCCGGCAAGGTTGCGGTGATTCGTCTGACCGCATCTCAAGTAAAGGATTCGACGCTGATCAAAAATGTGAAATTTTGATGCCTGCGCCGTTGTTTTTGCTATTGGCGTTTGTCGGTATTTCAGGTTTTTTTGCCGGTTTCGAAAGGTTTCCAGAGATCTGCTGATGTCCGGATCCAGAAAGCGCCAGAATATATCTTCCAGCTCATCGCTTTTCGGATAGACGTCCATATCATTCAGTTGTTCTATCACGGATTCGTTGATGTAAAACGAGTTTCCGCCCGGATATACGATGTATTGAGCGGGATCGAACCCGAGGTCAAACAGATTCCGACTCAAAAATCGATTTTTATGCAAATAGGATTCGCGAATGGAATAATGCGTCCGACCGTTTATTTTCCGTTGTGCAAGATACAAGATTATTTTTCCTTTTGGCGGTAATTTTTTTGAAATATCACTTTCGGTCTCATGCTTCTCCAATATAGATCCGCTTGACCCGACGGGATACGCCACAGGTCAATTCATAGGGAATTGTTCCGATGCTTTGGGCAACATCCAGAAGTTGAATGGCGTCCCGGGGTCCTTCACCCCATACAATCACCGGATCTCCGGGGTTAACCGGGTCATCTCCGACATCGATCATAATGTGATCCATGGTGACCCGACCGACCATTGGGTAACGTTTTCCTTTGATCAAGACCTCCCCTTTATTGGTCAAACTGCGTCGAATTCCATCTGCATAACCGATGGGCAGTACAGCAATGGTTGTGGGTTTTTCCGATGTCCACTTCCTGCCGTAGCTCACCGGGAAATTGGCCGGGATTTTTCTGATATGCGCCACGAATGTTTTCAGGGTCATGACCTGTTTCACCGCTATTGAACGGGACGTCTCCGTTGACGGATAGTGACCGTATAACAGAATGCCGGGTCGAACGGCATCAAACCTGCTTTCAGGCAAATCCAAAACAGCCCCGCTATTGGCCATATGAATTATAGGGGGCGTTTTACCTTTTGCGTTCAATTGGGAAAGAATAATTTTAAATCTGGACAGTTGAATATTCGCGTAATTCTTATCCGTTTCGTCTGAAGTGGAAAAGTGTGAATAGAGTCCTTCCCAAGAACAGTGTCTTGACGCCAAAAGCGCGTCAAAAAAATCGGGTTCCCGGTCCAGAAGAACGCCGATTCTCCCCATGCCGGTTTCGACATTTACATGGACATGTACCGGTTTTTTCTGTCCGGCCTTCTCTATCCACCGGATGTCTTCTATTCCAAACAGACTGATTCTCAAACCGGCGTTTATGGCCTCCGGAAGTTCATCCGGGAACAGCCTCCCAAAAATCAGTATGGGACTGGATACTCCGCTATCCCGCAATTCCATGGCTTCTTTAAACTGTGCCACGGCAAACCTCCGAAGGCCTTCTTTCAAAAGGCGTTTGGTCACGGCAACGGCACCGTGGCCGTAGGCATCGGCTTTTACCACAGGGATGATCTCAGATGGGGTCACTTTTTCTCTGATGGCAACGGTGTTGTGAACCAGATTGTTCAGGTTAATTTCAGCGAATGTTTTTGCACTCATTGATTCACCCTTTGAATTTGGGGTCCGATTCGATTATCAAGATGGGTTAGGGTTTCAATATCATGTTGTCGATCAGGCGAGCCTTTCCGATTTTTACGGCAAGGGCCATCAATGCAGGCCTGTCGATGCTTGCCAAGTCATCAAGGGTTTCCGGATCGCATACGGAAATGTAATCGATCTCGGTTTCCGGATGGGATCGGATCAGCGCTGCTGCCGCGTCAATTATTTCAGCTGCATCCCGAAGACCATTTTCGACAAGAGTCTGTGCCTTTTTCAGTGATTTGTTTAATGACAGGGCGCTTAACCGCTGCTCTGGCGTGAGGTAGGTATTTCGCGAACTCATGGCAAGTCCGTCAGGCTCTCTGACCGTGGGAGATCCGATTATTGTGATATCGAGATTAAGATCACGCACCATTTGGCGTATAACGGTGAGTTGCTGGAAATCTTTCTGACCGAAGACGGCTATGTGGGGTTTGACAATATTAAACAATTTGGTAACAACGGTTGCAACACCTTTAAAAAATACCGGTCTGGAAATTCCACAAAGATGATTCGGCAGTTTTTCCAGCTCTACATAGGTTTGGAATCGTTCTCCATATATCTCACCGGCATTCGGAGTGAACACCGCGTTTACACCTTCTTTTCGGACGAGTTCAAGGTCTCTTTCAAGATCCCGGGGATAGGCCTCCAAATCTTCACCAGGGCCGAACTGTTTCGGATTGACGAAAATGCTCACGACCAGATCTTCTCCATGTTTTTTCCCTTCACGCATCAGGCTAAGATGCCCTTCATGAAGAAATCCCATGGTGGGGACGAAAACAATGGTTATTCCCTGGCGGCGTATCCTGTCAGAACGTGCCTGCATCTCTTTGGCTGTGGTTATAATTTCGATGGTGCCCACCTCATGATTTTATGGAAATACATAGACGAACGGTTATTAAATGTCAACCGGTGCAAAAATGTCGGAAAGAAAATGGATGGGAAAGAGATTCATCATTCAAGTGGTCGGGCAGTTTAACGTCTTGCCCAGGACCAGAGACTGCAACCACTGCTGCAATGGGCGACCCTGGGTATCATAAAACGCGTCATGTCGTTCACCTCCTTTTTCGGTTTCAGTGACAAAGAAAGGTTATATCGCAATATTTTTCAGCTTCCCGCCTACTGAAGGAGAAATAGAATAATATGGGTCCGCACTTGTCGGACATACGGCTTCATCAGCAACCGATTCTTTCACTTTTTTATAACGGCAGGATAAACAGGTCCAGTATTCCCAATATCTTTTACTGGCATCATTCAAACAGTCTCTGTAAAGCGGACAAAGTACATTTCTATACCCTTTGGCATAGACAGGTTTTCTGTTTTTTTTCATGAGGCAACTCCACATTTTGGGTCGATAAATTACTGGTATCAGTATACCTTGACTATAAATAATACCACAATGTGGCTATGTCAACTTTTTTCCATACTTCAAGTTGCCGGATTTATCGGGAAAGTCGGTAAAACACTTTTGGTTGGGGAGGCGTGTGAATCATTTAACAAGTCAGAATCATTAAAGATCCTGCCTTGTTAAATGAAATTATTTTTTATATGCCGGCTTCCATCTGATTATTGTCTAATGGATAATGACTTCAACAGCGTTTTCCATCGGATCTTTGAAAGGTATGATTACTTTAAGCAATCCATTCTCGTATGTTGCCTGGGCATTATTTGCCTTCACCGGGCAGCAAAAAGAACCTGTCGAAACATAATCGAACTCCGCTCTTGTTGCATGCAGATTGAAACTGTCGTCGAGCAGTTTTAGACGTATATCTTCTTTCTTAACTCCGGGAATCGTTATTTCAAGATTCAGATTTTGATTATCTTCGTCAATATAAGAGCAAAAGCCTGGAGCAACTTTTTGTCTTTCATCGGCCATACTGCACCTCCTATGTGTGATTTAAACTACCAAATGAAGAATCATTTGGTTTTTATATGTGTTCAGGGGGCAGTCATTTCCCCTTCACTTCGGTGTTTCCGTCGCTTGTATTTTCAGTAAGTTAGCAGTGGTGGCATTCCTGCCCCCTCCGTGTTCTCCCGCGAAAAGCATGCGGGAGCCGCGGTCTCCCCCACTGCTAACTTGCTGAAAATACGAAGCGACTCCGCCAATAACGTTACGGGAAAACAACTGCCCCCCTGAATATTTACTGGTTTTTATATGATTATTAAAGATAGCTTTTATGGAAAACCATCTCAATTCTTAGAATAATATCGAAATTAATAAATACAAGGCGGGAGATTATGAATTCAGATAGGAATAAAAACCTGTTCCCAGCGGGAAAGCTCTGCACGTTTTACAATTCTTCCATATCGAATTCTTTAAAATCAAACCAATATCCGGTATGCGTGATATAATCCAGTTCAGCTTGGACAGCGGCAATGTGGTTCTCTTCGATTTCCAGAAATTGGGCGAACATCTCTTGACCTTCATCGGTCATTTGACTCACCATCTTTTCGTAAAAATTGCTGGTTTCAACTTTTCCATGTCCACGATTTTTCTCCTTTTTTGAAAAGCCATAGGGTTTAAAGAATATTTAACTCAAAGGATAGGGTGTTTTTAATGGATCAGACAGTATTATTCACAATGAGGTTTTGGGCGGTCATTTCTTTCGGAATGTCCAATCCGAGTAGAAACAAAACCGTTGGTGCAATATCCGACAATTTTCCACGATTGATGAGCCGCTTGTCATGGGAGTCATTGGCAACGTAAATGATCTCAACAGGATTCAGGGTATGGCTGGTCTTGGTCATACCGGTTTCATAATCGATCATCTGTTCGGAGTTGCCGTGGTCCGATGTAATGAGAATATGGGCATCAATTTCGATAAGACGGGCGACAATCCTGCCGATACAATCGTCCACCACCTCGATGGCTTTTGTGGCGGCTTCCAAATTACCGGTGTGGCCGACCATATCTCCGTTGGCAAAATTTACGGCTATGAACTGATACGGGTTGTTCTGCAGCCTTCTCAGCAGTTCGTCGGTGACAGTGTAGGCCTCCATTTCCGGGTGGCTGGCAAACGTGGCCGGATCGAAACGGCTCGGCACATCGACCTGGTCCTCATTTGGAAAAGGGGTTGTGGCTTTACCGTTAAAAAAACTCGTAACGTGTCTGAACTTCTGGGTTTCAGCAATTCGTAACTGACGCAAACCAGCTTGGGAAATAACTTCGCCGAGAAGGTGGTTCATACCCCCGCCTGCATCAATCGCCCCCAACATATAGTTCGCAAACTCATCCCAGTACCGTGTCAGACCAACGTAAGTGATAGTTCGCGTTGTTTTCAGTTTGCCGGGATAGTTTGCATCCACAAATGCCATGGAAAGCTGAATGGCGCGGTCTTGCCGGTAATTGGTATGCAAAATACAATCGCCGTCCCGTATACCGTCATAGTTTCCGATGACATAGGGAGGGATGTATTCATCGAACATCTCTACTTCATCCGGTGTCTTGTCCTTTTCATACGATTCCAGAACAGCGGTTTTGGCATCAGCAGCTCGACGACCTTCGCAGGCGACAATACAGTGATAGGCAATATCGGTCAATCTCCAGTTCCTGGAACGGTCCATTCCGTAATACCGGCCCATTATCGTGCCAATTACGCATCCGCCCACCTCGTCCATCACCGGATTGAGCTTTGCCAGATATTCAAGGCAACTTCGCGGAGGTGTATCCCGTCCGTCTAAAAAGGGATGAATGATAATAAGGCCTTCCGGATATTCCATCCGCGCCCGCCGCATGATCTTGAAGAGATGTTCCTGATGGGCATGTACGCCTTCGTCTTGGAGCAGACCGAGCAAATGGAGGCGGCTTTGGTGCTGCTTCCAATTGTCTATCAGCCGTTTCCAGTTCTCTACTTCAAAAAGTGCGCCTGTACTCAGTCCATCGTCAATACGTTTGAGTTCCTGAATGACGATCCGTCCCGCGCCCATGTTGAGGTGTCCCACTTCGGATGATCCCTGATACCCGTCCGGAAGGCCTACGGGTTCTCCGGCACAGTCGAGAAGTGTCCACGGGTAAATGGTCTTGTAAAGGTCGGTGTTGGGTGTTTTGGCTGCAAGTACGGCATTTCCTTGTACGATTTCGCTATATCCCCAGCCGTCACGAATGATTAAGCATACAGGCCGCATGGCTGCTCCTTTTAAAATTTTTAATCAAAATATTATTAAATTCTATCATAAAAGAAATGTCAAAAAAAAGGAATAAATTTAATGCAGCTTGGAAATCCCGGTCCTCAGGGCCGGGTCAGAGTTCAATGGCTCTGCCGGTAAATGATTCAACAGGAATAATGGAATGATGGAATCGTGGAATAATGGGTTGTGAAGGAATTCTGTCAGTTTTAAAGAGATCATTTCCGCTTCTACCACCCAATCTTCCAGTATTCCAATCTTCCAA
>JAWOIY010000177.1:0-2617 GCA_046484425.1 Desulfobacterales bacterium
CTTATCTTTCTTAATAGCTGCATAGGCTTGCCACAGACGGTCTTCAGACAAATGGTGAGGCGGTTTGCGGATGGCATCGGCCAGGGCCTGGAGCTCCTCTGCACCCAGTTGTGCCTTATACGGCCGGTTGTACAGGATCTGGAGGGCGGTGATTTCATCTTTGTTCGCTTCGATAAAATCCTTAAACACCGATTTTCGCGGCGGTTTTAACCGACAATTAATATAAAGTTATAAAGTTTTCTATTCAGCATCTCAGCTGAACCTGAGCTCCAAATCGACGCCATCCAACCATGAAAGGTTTTGAGGTAAGTTATGCCAGGGCACGGACCGCAAAATTGGATTGTGCGCCTTTCGAGGATAAATGACGTTTATTTTGTTTCCTTTGAGAATTATATTGCCTTTTCCCTCGACAAAAAGGCGGTTGATCTTGGCGGCGTCACAGTTTTCAAACCCTCTAAGCTTCTGTGCCAACATGCTATAGAGGGTATCGGCGATCATGGTCATAATTACATCAAAGTGAACCTTGACCAGAATGGGGGAAGAAAGGGCATTGAGGTTAAAAAACTTGACGGCCTCAGAGATAACGTTTTCGACCCGCCATCTTCTGGCGTAATTGCCGACAAGCAATTCCAATGGCGTATCGAAATCATTGGAAAGAAGAAAAGTGGGCTTCTCACGGCCATTTCCCCGAAGGATCAACTGTCGCAGATCGCCATCATAATCTTTCAGTGTAATCAAAGATTCATGGACCAGCGGATTGGGGTACTTTCTTTTGGCGTGGGGAATATGAATGCGCTGCCAAGGCTCAAGCGTCTCGATTTTATCCGTCATTTTCCTTCCCCTGCGTCTGAGCGTAATAAAGCGTATCCCCTGACGGTTGAGCGCGGAGAGCTTGGGGTAGGTGGTAAACTTGGAGTCAAATACGAAGGTTGGTTTGACGCCGCGTCGGACTTTTTTCCAGAAGGAAAGAAATCCCATCACCTGGTCGTCGGCTTCCTCTCGCTTGATGTCGGCCGCTGTATAGAGAATCAGCTTGGAGGCGGCATCCTGGGCAAACAGAGTCAGCGCGCCTTTCATCGTTTTGTTCCGGGCGCCCGCCCAGTGTTCCTGCAAAACGGATTCCTCCCCGAAATGAGGAATGGTGTGAAAATCCAAATTGATGATGCTGCTCTCGTAGAGACCGAGTTTTACGGCTTGATGAACAAAGCTTTGCTGCAATCGGAGCAGATGAACCGCATCGAGGCTATAAGAATAAGTGGAGATGGCCGTACACTTGGGCAGGACGTTGAGTTGAGCAAAAAGCCCCGGTCCCGGATCGAAGGCATGTTCCGGGATATGGGCGTAACGCTCAGTGCCCAAAAGTTTAAGAGCAAGAAACGACATAAAATAGCTGACCGCAGGGATCGTCTTGGTTCCAGGCAGTCCGGCATCTTCCACCACCTTGGCCAAATTGAGCTTCTCGATGAACGGAGCAAAGAGAAAAACACCGGCCGCCTTGGATTCAAAAGGTTTTTGAGTAACATTGGCAATATGGATCTGTTGGGCGATCGCGGGAACTTGGGCGCCCTTGACTGTGAGCCCCAGCTTGAGCCGTGTTCTGCGAGGAAGTCTCGGGTATCCCTCTTCAGCCAAAATCCTTTCGATTGTACGGACAGAGACCTCTATTCCTTCTTCAGACAAGAGCTGAGTGATTTCTCCGGCCGACAAGCGGTTCTCTCTCCAATTGCGGATTTTGGCTCTGGTGTCGGCATCGATGCGCTGCCGTCTGGTTTTACCCTCGGGCACGGGTTCTGCAAAGTCAATTTTTTCATGGGTGAAGAGGTGTCTGAGAAGGTTGACATAGGCGACAGAAAACCCGAAACGATCAGCCACCACTTTGGCAGGCAAACGATCGACAAAAGAAGCACGCAGTGCCTCATAGCGGCGTTGCCATTCATGCAAGGGATGGAGGAAAAACTTTTCATCACGCATGCGTGGTTTATATAATATGTCGGTTATAGTGTCAACAATAAATTTGTTAAAATAAAGAAAGATCTTAACTTGCACCAGTAGGTCAAAGCGTGTCTTGAGTCTCAATGGCCGTATTTTTAGAGCAATTACGGAGTTTATGCCATTAACCATGATAGGTTTCGAAAAATGGTCGATCAATTTAAACAATGGGGATTCGGTTCGGTTGCCGTCACGAGATATAAACTTTGAGATGGACCAACAAATCGGTCGATTGTTGTAAGCCCATAAAATTACGAGTTTTTCATTTATTTAATTTTTCGGGCATCAGTCTAAATGTTTATAAACATGATCGGCGCGAAAATCGGTGTTAAACTGAAATTCTTCATAAGAACCGCAGGTGCACTCTACCACAAATCACGGAATAAATAAATAATTACAGTACATGGGCTGTTTGTTTAAAGGGGCTTTTTCTTGACCCCTTTTGTTTAATTGTGGGCGTAGAAACGTTGTTGACTCCGTTGACTTATTTACCCGTTTGCAGCTTAAATATAGCCAGTTTCCAAACAGCCTTGAGTTATACGGATGAAAAAAGGATTGTATGTGGCGGCATCAGAATGCCGCTTGCCGGGTCGGAGCGAACCATCATACTGATATATTGTTAAAAATC
>JAWOIY010000185.1:0-3847 GCA_046484425.1 Desulfobacterales bacterium
CAGACTTTGCCACGCGTTCTGTTTGAAGGTAATTTTTGGCCATTGCCGACGGGCAGTCGCATCCAAACCAGCCCCGTTCATCAATAGTTGGACTTGCTTGGGAGGTGCAACTCAATGGGACTGGTAAAGCGAATAACATGCCGTCATTGCAAGAAATTCTTTAAGCCGGATCACCGAAACCGCAACCGTCAAGAATACTGTAAAGCCCCTGGGTGCCGCAAGGCGAGCAAGGCAGCCAGGGGCTTTACAGTATTTTTGACGGTTGCGGTTTCGGTGATCCGGCTTAAAGAATTTCTTGCAACGACGGCATTTTATTCGCTTTACCAGTCCCATTGAGTTGCACCTCCCAAGCAAGTCCAACTATTGATGAACGGGGCTGGTTTGGAAATAATAAAATAAGAAAAAAACCTGAAGAATATTGAAGAAAAGGATTTTAAATAGTATTTTTTGGAAGAAAACTGAGATGAAGAAAACTACATTTTTACTCCGGAGAGTGAATTACACTTTTAGGTCGGCCCTGACAGTAAGGTCATTATTTGCAATACGTTGTAGAATTTCCGAGACATATATATGTTCATTTGCGTCCATTTGCGGTAATCTATTTTCTAATTCCTGATTCCTATTTTCTAAGCTGTTCACCGAAATCTTTGTCATTTGATAATACCATTGACAATATGATTATTTATATTATAAAATAGGACAAATTAATCATATCGGAGGGGATTGTGGGATATTCTCGATTAAGTATTACAGTGCCGGATGAATTGTTCGAAGAACTAAAAGCCATGGCAAAAAAGAGGAAAGTAAAATTAAGTCACTTGGTGACGGACGCTATCCGGGAAAAAAATAACAGGTTGAAGGAAGAAGCCTTTGTTCAACAAGTTAACGAGTTTTTTTCGGATAAAGAGGTTAGAGTGGAGCAATCGCGCATTGCTGAAGATATAGCAAGGACTACCGATTTGGAAGAGTTACCATGGTAGTGCCGGTTCAAGGTGATGTTTATTGGTTGCGCTTTGGGCGTTCAGGTGATTCCGGTCCGTCCGGAAGACGTCCGGCAGTGGTAATTCAGAACGATCTGCTGAATCGGAGCAACATAAATACAACCATTGTATCTCTGATCACTTCGAACCTGAAACTTGCCGGCGTGCCCGGAAACGTTCTGTTGCAGAAAAGTGTTGCCAACCTTCCCAAATCCAGTGTTGTTGTGGTCAGTCAAGTGGCAACTGTTGACAAATTGCGACTCTTGGAAAAGATGGGGACTCTTCCTGTGAATTTGGTTGAGGAGATTGTAAACGGGTGCCGAATGGTGATCAGCCTACAAATATTTTAATGCCGATAATGCAGGGATTTCGGAAATTACCCCTTCGTGGATAGCCACGAATCTTATAGAAGGAACTTTTTCATCACGAAACCACGAAATTTGTCTTATCTTTTTTGGTGTTTTCGTGCTTTAATGATTAATTGATTTTTGTGTTCCGGCTTGCAATATAGATAAAAGTGTTTCCGCAACAACTTTAAAAAAGGTAATACCGAGATTAAAATGGAAAAAATTACACCTGAAACTCACGACAAATATATCAAGGGTTTGATGGACATCAGCAGAGCCATCACCTCGGACCTGTACCTGGAGGATATTCTCAAACTCATTGTAATGGTCACCGCCAAGGTAACCGGGGTTGAGATTTGTTCCCTGTGGCTCATTGACGAGACGGAGGCACCGAAAAAAATCCGCCTCAAGGCAACCCAGGCCATTGACCCCGATTACGTGCAGGATCGCGCGCTCAACCTGGATGAAGGGGTTGTCGGTTTTGTGGCCACCCATAAACAACCGCTGATTATCAGAGATGTTTTGAAAGAACCCCGGTTCAAGGAAAAGGAAATGGCCAAAAAGCTGGGGCTGGTGTCCATGTTGGGGGTGCCGCTTCAGGTAAAGGATGAAAAAGTGATCGGTGTGCTCAATTGTTTTACGTCCAAACCCTATGAGTTTTCCGAAACCGAGGTCAACCTGATAAAGACGGTGGCCAACCAGGCCGCTGCAGCCATCATCAATACGGAACTCATGGTCAAAACCAAGGTTATCCAGGAGGAACTCGAAACCCGGAAGCTGGTGGAGCGGGCCAAAGAGGTTCTGATGCGCCGTCGAAAAATGGAAGGGAACGACGCGTTTCGATGGATTCAAAAACGCAGTATGGATTCGCGGAAGTCCATGCGCCACGTTGCTGAAGCGATTTTACTTTCAGAAGAGTTGGAGTAGCCGGGCGCTTCGCGGTTGGAGGTCCGGAAACTTCGTTTCCTTAAGGTTGGAGGCAGGGCCTTCGGCCGTTGGAGGTTTTAGGTTGGAGGCAAGGGTGAAGGACGAAAAACGTGGGACGACATACGGGAGCTCTGATGTTTTTGCCTCAAACCTCTAGCGAAAGCAATCCTCTAACCTAATGCTGCCATTGCAAAAAAATGTGTTAGATTTACTTTATTCTATCATTCGATCTTCGGATTTTGTCTGAAAATGACTTTCCGTTCAAGCATTAAATATCTTTTAAGAGACGGTTTGCAGCCGATTTTTTAACCTCACCATTGAGTGTTTTCAACGCTTCCGATAAATGTTCCAATTCAGCCGTCTGTGCAACGGGGATATTATCAACGCCTTTTTGTTCCAAGGCTTCGATAACAGAGCTTATGGTAATGGTATTGATATCCCGGGCAGGCTGATAGGACAACTCCTTGTTTTTTTTGCCTTCAGTAACTGACAATATCCCTGCCCCAACCAGCTCATCGAGTATTTGCTGTACCAGACGAATCGGAATTTCAAGGGTTTTTGATATGCTGATGGCCGATAAAGGAGGCTCGGCTTTTAAAAACCTGGATATGGCATGATGCGAAACTTGAAGGGAGAGTAATTTTTTAAATGACGGACTGATCAGGCGACGGTCCGGCTCAAAATCATAGGTATCCACATATTGATACGCAAACGAAATTTCCGTACCAAAAAGAACAATCATCCAGCTCAACTGAATCCACATTAAAAATAACGGAAGTGCCGCGAAACTCCCGTATATGGCGTTATACTTCGCCATTCCCACCTGAAACGTAATATAAGCCCATTGGGCGACTTGATATGTGGTCCCGGCAATGACGCCGGCAATCAGCCCCGAACTGAAATTGACCTTGGTGTTGGGCATGAGGATGTACATAAATATAAAAAGGATCCATATCAAACCATACGGTATAAATTTCAGCATGATAAATATGACCGGACTGAACATTCCGATCAGCGCCACTTTTTGGGTGATGACCGTAATCTGTGTGGTTATAAATACCGTGACACTGCCGGAGAGGATAAGGAGTAGGGGAGAGATCAGCATGATCGAAAGATAGTCACTGAATTTTCGCCCATATGTGCGGTGGGTTTTTACTTCCCATATATCGTTGAACGAACGTTCGATATTACTAAAAAGTTTAATCGCTGCCCATAAAAGAAAAATGATACCGATGCCGGCGATCACGCCGCCTTTTGTATTTTCAAGCAACGAATGGGCAAATGCGACAACGCGATTCATCACCTCTTCCTGCCCCTGAAATTTTTCCAACAGTTGTTTTTCGAGAAGCATTTGAAACCCGAAACCTTTCGCGATGCCAAAGGCCATGGCAACCACGGGGACAATGGAGAGCATGGAATAAAACGTCAGTGCGGACGCATTTAAAGCGCATTTATCGTCGTGGAATCCGCGAATGGCTAAAAGAAGAAATCGAAGCTGTTTTAAAAAAAAGTATCTTGTCCGGGAAAGATCTTTGGCTCGAATCCTCCAGATTTCGGTGCTGATAAAATTAATCAATTTTGCTTTTAACGTAA
>JAWOIY010000239.1:0-22877 GCA_046484425.1 Desulfobacterales bacterium
AAGACCCCGGCCGCGCCGTTCTGCCATGCCATTGCGACAGCCCGGTGTTGCCCCCGCTGATCAGACGACGAAGGCCGCAGCATTAGGTCAATTTCGAGGCTGATTCACACGGCTTCAGCATTCGCTGTCTACGCTTCCAAGCTTCGGTTTCCCTACACTGGCAAGACTCGCTTCCGGCGGGTGGCAAACCCTTACCGGGTGGGATTCGAACCCACTGGACTCCAATGGCGAATTTCAAGCAGGCTCGCCAGCCTGTCTATTCCAACGCCCCAGGCTTAGCCTGGCGCCACCAACCTCTAACCGCCAACTGCGAAGCACCTCTTAGTACTTGGAATCCGCGTACTCCACCCAACCGCCGATCTTTACCAAGTCCCGATCAAAATCGGTAATCGAAAAAGGGATCTCTGTGTGGTGCCCGCCAGCTTTAAGGATAAAGACATTTTTTTCAAAATCCGTTTCAAGATTCGTTTCTTTGTCGGCAAATTCTTTGAAGATACGATCAATCGTTTGAGCCGGAAGTTCTACCGCCATCATCCCGCAATTGAACATGTTCTGCCTGAAAATCCTGGCAAAGTTTTCGGCAATAACCAGATGGATGTCGTTGACTTCAAGTGCCCATGGTGCATGCTCTCGTGAAGACCCGCATCCAAAATTCGCCCGTGTAACAATGACATTTTTTCCATCAACAGCGTGTTGTGGGTCGAATCCCGACAACTTGAGATCTTCAAGGAGGTGGGGTTTTAGCGCTTGTTTGGAAATTTCCGTGAGGTATTTCGCCGGAATAATTTCGTCTGTGTTGATATCGGACCGGTCAAGAAAGAGTAAGTTTCCGCTGAAGTTTTTCATCGTTACCCCTTGTATAGTTCGGAATTTGTAATGTAACCTTTAATGGCTGTGGCCGCGGCGGTTGCGGGACTGACCAGATGAACCATACCGCCTTTGCCCATGCGGCCGTTAAAATTTCTGTTTGTTGTGGATGCACAGACTTCGCCTTCTGCCAGAACGCCGTTGCTCATGCCCAGACAAGCCCCGCAGGTCGGATTGGTTACACAAAACCCGGCGTCCAGAAATGTCTTCAGTACACCTTCCTCCAGCGCCTGACGAAAAATTTTAGGTGTTGCTGGAGAGACAATTCCTCTTACCGAATCACTGATCTTTTTTCCGTCAAGGACCAGAGCCGCAATCCTGAGGTCTTCGATTCGTCCGTTGGTGCAGGACCCGATGTAGACCTGGTCGACTTTTGTCGATTTCATTTCTCTCACAGGCTTAACCTGGTCCGGTTTATATCCAAAGGTTACCATGGGTTCAAGGCCGCTGACATCATGTTCGATCATCTGTTCGTATTGGGCATCGGAATCTGAGCAGAACCGGCGGTAGCTATTCAGGGCATCCTGTTTGTCAGTATATTCGTTTTTTATGAATTCCCAGAGGTATTCGACGGTTGTCATATCCGGCAAACATATGCCTGAGGTTCCTCCGGCTTCAACCGCCATGTTGCAGAGTGTCATTCTCGATTCCATGCTCATGGCATCGACAACCGGTCCGGTAAATTCAAGAACTTTGTTGGTGGCACCGTTTACCCCCAGGCGGCTGATAATGGAAAGAATTACATCCTTGGCATAAACTCCTTCCGGCAAGATGCCGGTGATATTTATTTTTATGGTTGAGGGATAACGAAACGTACAGACACCTTTGAGAATTCCGACTTCAAGGTCCGTTGTTCCAACGCCGGCCGCAAATGCACCGAATGCACCATGGGTGCAGGTATGAGAGTCCGCCATGATTACCGTGTAGCCCGGGCGTACAAATCCTTTTTCAGGGAAAAGCACATGACAGATTCCATTTCTGCCGATATCGAAAAAATCCAGGATATTGTTTCGGCGGGCCCACTCCCTGAGGATTTTACCCTGCATGGCGGTTTTTGAATCCTTTGCCGGCGAAACATGATCGATAACAACCTTGATTTTATTGGGATCAAATACCCTGTCCTTGCCTCGACTCACGAGATCATTGATGCCGATGGGGGTTGTGATTTCATGACAGAATACGGCATCCAGTCGAATCACAAAAATACCTTCCGCAAGAGTATCGACCTTGTGAGCGTCAAAAATTTTTTCAGCGATGGTTCTGCCCATAAAGCACACCTTATAATTGTAGATTGTAGATTGAAAAAATCAAATTGAAATTTCTGAGTTATTCAATGCTGTCTTAATGTTCTTATATATAATTTCAGCATCCTACGCCATCAATTTACAATTTGCAATCTGCAATCTACAATTTCTAGTCATTGTCTGTTTTTAAAACCGAGAGAAACGCCGACTGTGGAATCATGACCTTACCCACCATTTTCATTCGTTTTTTACCTTTTTTTTGTTTTTCCAAAAGTTTTCGTTTTCGTGTGATGTCTCCGCCGTAGCATTTTGCAGTGACATCTTTTCTAAATGGCGAAATGGTCTTTCGGGCAATGATATTGCCGCCGATCGCCCCCTGAACGGCGATTTTAAACATTTGTCTCGGGATTTCATCCCGAAGTTTTTCGCAGGCATGTCTGGCCCGCTCAACCGAACGGTCTCGATGAACAAGCTGCGAAAGCGCATCGACACGCTCCCCATTGATCAAAATATCCAGTTTTACCAGATCTGTTTCTCTAAAATCGATGACTTCATAATCAAAAGAGCCGTATCCTTGGGTTACGGACTTGAGTTTGTCGTAAAAATCGTAAATGACTTCTGCAAGCGGGAGTTCAAATATCATTTCCAGGCGATTGCTGGTCAAATAATGATATGTTTTGTTAACGCCCCTGTGATCCAGGCACAGCTTCATAACCACGCCCATATAACGGTCCGGAATGATGATCGTCGCTCGGATAAACGGCTCTTTTGTGCGTTCAATGGTCGTAGGATCCGGATACAGTGCCGGGTTGTCTATGATCTTCGTGGTTTGGTCATTCATGATCAGTTCGTACTGGACCGAAGGTGCAGTCAATATCAATGAAAGATTGTACTCACGCTCGAGCCGTTCTTGAACAACCTCAAGGTGGAGAAGCCCTAAAAAACCGCAGCGAAACCCAAACCCCAAAGCCACGGACGTATCTTTCTCATAAACCAAAGATGCATCGTTGAGCTTAAGTTTTTCAATACCCTCAACCAGTTCTTCGTAACCGTCCGAAGCCACCGGATAGATTGAAGAAAAAACCACCGGTTTTGCTTCCTTGAAACCCGGCATGAGGGTTTTACAGGGATTGTCTTTGAGTGTAATGGTGTCACCGCAACGGGTATCGCCAACAGTCTTTATTCCTGCAATAATATAGCCGACCTGACCGGCTGAAAGACTGTCCTGAGGCACGCGCTTGATCTGAAATATTCCGACTTCCTCAACTTTATAAACGGCCTTATTGGACATAAACTTAATGATGTCTTTTGGTGTTATTCTCCCATCTAAAACTCGAACATGAACGATGGTCCCACGGAATGAGTCGTAATGGGAATCAAAGATCAATGCCTTAAGGGGCGCATCCGGATCTCCTGACGGGGGCGGAAGGCGATTCACAATCCCTTCAAGCAAATCCTCAATGCCGGTACCCTCCTTGGCAGATGTAAGAATCGCTGTTTCAGGGTCAAGACCCAGATCCTCTTTTATCTGTTGTTTGACCCGTTCAACATCGGCAGACGGCAGATCGATTTTATTGATAACCGGGATAATTTCGAGATTGTGCTCAAGGGCCAGATATAAATTTGCAAGGGTCTGGGCTTCAACCCCCTGACTGGCATCGATGAGGAGCAAAGCGCCTTCACATGAAGCCAGGGCACGTGATACTTCATAGGTAAAATCCACGTGACCCGGAGTGTCTATCAGGTTTAACGAGTAAGACTGATTGTTTTTGGCCTGATACGGCAGGCAGATGGTCTGGCTTTTTATGGTGATACCCCGTTCCCGTTCAATGTCCATGGTATCCAATATCTGATCTTTAAAATCCCGATCAAGGACCACGTGGGTTATCTGGATAAGGCGGTCCGAAAGTGTTGATTTTCCATGATCAATATGAGCGACAATGCTAAAATTTCTTATATTTTTCATTTTGGTTGTTGACGTGTCTTCCTTTGGCTGTACATGAGCCAAAAGCTTGTTGACACTAACTTTCTTTCAAGTTATGCTAAAATTTTAGGTGTGTTTAAGTCTACTTATAACATTTTGTAAAGGGCAGTTCCATCTGCCCCTGGAATTGAATTTAAGTTTCGTCCTGATGCTCCTTTATCAATTATAAATAGACTTGGGTAAAGGAGCCATTTTTTATCAAAACCATATTATACGTGTCAAGCTTGAGCCGCTAAGTGCCGATATAGATTTTTGGATAAAAAATAGGATGAGTTAAAAAGAAATGGATGAACACATATTAATTGTTGAAGATGATACTCCCATTAGAAACTCCATACATGATTTTTTTACCAAGTTAGGATACAATGCCATAGGTGCCGGAAGCGCTGAAGAGGCGCTTGAGATAATAAAATCAGGACGTATTCATATTGTTATAGCCGATATCAAGCTCCCTGGCAAGAATGGTCTTCAGCTTACCCACGAAATCAAAAATAATTACGATGTCGACGTCATTGTCATGACCGGTTACGGTGACAATTATTCCTATGAGGAAGCAATCAATAAAGGAGCCAGTGACTTCGTTTTTAAACCGTTTCGTTTTGAAGAACTGTTGCTGAGATTTAAAAGAGTATTAAAAGAAAGACGACTCACCAAGGAGCGTAACCGGATCCTCAGCAAGCTCGAAAATCTTGCAATAACGGACGGTCTCACCAAATTATACAATTTAAGGCATTTTTATCATCAGCTGGAAATAGAGATTGATCGCTGCAGTCGGTACGGTCACTCACTTGCGCTTTTGTTGTTGGATATCGATAAATTCAAAGAATACAATGATTCATATGGTCACCTTGAAGGCGACAAAGTTCTGGTCAGAATCGGCAGGGTTATTAATTCATGTCTCAGAACAATGGATTCCGCGTACAGATATGGCGGTGAAGAATTTACGATAATTCTTCCGGAGACGAGTGCTGAAGAGGCCAAGAATGTCGCTTACAGAATTAAAAGCGCTGTGGAATTCGAAAAATTTCTACCGGAACCCGGTAAGGCCGTAACCATCACCATTAGTATCGGTGTAACAGAATATTATAATAAAGAACCACTCTCAACATTTATCAAGAGAGCTGACCAGGCGATGTATCTTTCAAAAGAAAAAGGGCGAAACACCATCTCATTTCTGTTTGCTGAAACTGCTTGATCACCGGGTTTGCAGTATCTGATAATTCGCCAGGGGCTTCTCACCGTTTTTTTGATTTTTCTACAAAGTCATATATAATTCTACAGTAAATTCATTTATTTGCGTGTTTTTCCCACCGCAAATGCAACAAAAAATATAAGACACGCCAATGCAACAATGGTGGCCCCGGATGGCAGGTCGGCATAATAAGAAATGATGAGGCCTCCGCTTGTGGATATCAGCGCAATGATTATGGAAAAGGCGATCATGGAATTATATCGACGGGTTACCAGTGAGGCTGCCGCTCCTGGGATCACCAGGAGTGCGGAAACCAGAATGATGCCGATAATTTTCATGCTGATGACCACCGACAGGGCAAGAATGGTCAGGAAAAAATGGTCCAGAAAGGCAACCGGCATGCCGCTGACCCAGGCAACTTCCCGGTCATAGGCAACAAACAGCAATTCTTTAAAAAACATCCCCGTTGAAAGAAGCACCAGTCCCCCAAGAACGGCAATGATAATCAAATCCTGCCGGGTGATCGCCAGAATGTTACCAAAAAGATATCCGAAGAGATCGATATTGTATTGATCCGACATATTGATAAAGATGACGCCCAGGGCCATTGCCAGCGGGAAAAATATACCGATGGCGGTATCCGTGCTGATTCGATCCTCTTTTCCGATATAGCCGATGGCGTTGGATACGATCACCGCAAACCCGATGGCGGTCAATGTCGGAGATATGCCCAACAGCGCACCCAGTGCCACACCGCCGAAAGCCGAATGTGTCACGCCGACGCCGATAAAGGACAAACGGCGCAGCACAACGAAAAACGAAACCACCGCCAGAACAAAGCTGAGCATCATCCCTGCCAAAAAGGCATTTTGCATAAATTCGAATCGGAACATATCAATCATGGTTTTGATGGCTGCGATAACAGGTCGCGCATTTTGAATCATGGACAATGACTTTGAGGTCTTCTCCAAAGACCTTTTTGGTGATATCGGTGGAAAAACAGGAATCCGGTTCATCATGATAGTGAAGCTGAACGTTCAGGCATGCCACCCGGTCTGCATAGGACGTAATAACCCCGATGTCGTGGGATACCATCATGACGGATATGGCCTGTTCGTTTCTGAATTTTGCCAGCAATTCATAGAAATCTTCCTGGGCGACACTGTCGACACCGGTGGAAGGTTCATCCAGTATCAAAAGTTTCGGCTTGGATGCCATTGCGCGGGCGATGTTGACCCGCTGCCGCTGTCCGCCGGACAACACGGAAAAAGGCCTTTTGGCATGATCGGCCATGTTGACATGGGATAACAGATCCATGGCAATTTTTTTGCTGCGACGATCCGGCCGATGGAAAAGACCGATACGGTTATAAAGGCCCATGAGCACCACATCGAGGACGGTGACCGGAAAAGATTGGTCCGCATGGGAAATCTGGGGGAGGTACCCGATTTCCAGTCGGCCGTTTTTGTCGGGTTTATCGCCAAATAATCGAACCGAACCCTTTTGAGGGTGTACAAGTCCGAGAATGACTTTGAGCAACGTGGTTTTTCCCCCGCCGTTGGGGCCGACAATGCCGAATATTTCGCTGGTATAGCAATTTAAATAAATGGATTTTAAAACCCATTTGCCGTCGTATGCCACCCATACGTCATTCAGTTCGACGATGGGTTTTGGGTTGTTTTTCGGATCGATGGACGTGTGTTTCACTCCATGGCCTCCTTCAATATGCTTAAATTGTGTGTCATGAGATCCACGTAAGTATTTCCGTAAGGTTTTTTTGGCCCGCCCAAAGGATCGAGTAAAAGAACCTTAACATTCGCTTCTTTGGCAATCACCTCAGCCGCCCGGGCGTTGAACTGGGGTTCGGCGAAAACAGCACGAATATGATACTGTTTGATGGTCGATACAATGGTTTTGATCTGTAGCGGTGTCGGATTTCTCCCCGGAGCCGCTTCGATGACGCCGGCGGATTCAAGACCGTACCGCCTGGCAAAATAATCCAACGACGCATGAAAAGCGACATATTTTTTATTTTTGAAACGTGCTGTCGTCGCTGTGATCAGATGATCGAGTTTGTCCAGTTCATTCAAATAATGTTGGCTTCGTTGATGATAATACGTCAAATGCCGAGAATCAACCTTGCAAAGAGCGGCCGTGATTTTGTCGACCATCGATTTCGCAATGACGGGGTCAAGCCAGATGTGGGGGTTGGCAATGGTCTGGTCATTTTCCAAGGCCGTTGCGTCTTTTTTATGCGAGTGGTTTCCATGATCATGACCGGTTGAAACGATCAGATCGACACCTTCGGATAAAATAACGGTTATCAGGTCCGGTCCTGCCAGTTTGATGAATTTATCGGCCCAGAACTCCAGTCCTGCACCGATCATGAAGAAAATGCGTGCCGAATAAAATGTCTTTACAAGGCTCGGTTTCGGTTCGAAGGTATGGGGACTTGCCCCCGCAGGAAGAACAAAGGTGACATCAACCTTATCACCGCCCACCTGTCGAACCATGTCGGCAATGGGGTAGATGCTTGTAATCACAGGAAGTTTTTCGGCAAGACCTGAAACCGAGGAAAACTGGATGATTAAGAAAAACAGTAAAGGGGTAAAGAAACGAAAATAAATTGTTTGATGCATTTCGGGTTTCTTGATCTTCATGTCTTATCCTCAATAATCATTTTCACATCCGCCGGGCCTCTGGATACCGCCCATTTCCAGTTTCCAAAACCGCCGTGTTCATTGACTGCCTGAACCCATTCATTTAGAAATTTTTGCTTGGTTTTATCGCGCAGGGTATCTTTCCCCTTTGTTTCCAGGATCAAAAAATCACCGGTTTTGAGCTGAATAATAAAGTCCGGTCGGTATTTTCGAACAATACCGTCGAATATGTAAGGGATTTCAAATCCCAAATGATCGTTCTTAACCCAGGCTGTAACCAGGGGATCACGGTCAAGCTCGAATGCTTCGCTGGCC
Source organism: Desulfobacterales bacterium (assembly GCA_046484425.1). Lineage (GTDB taxonomy): Bacteria > Desulfobacterota > Desulfobacteria > Desulfobacterales > UBA11574 > UBA11574. Next base: position 8,263 of record JAWOIY010000239.1, read on the forward strand.
TCCCACGTGCTGTCGAACACGCACATGTTGATATGCGATTTTCGGGTATGTTCGCAGGGTTTGCCCGTAAACCAGGTTTGCATGTCTGCGGTGGAACGAATGGGAAAATCTTGATCGAATATCGGTTCTATCGATTCCGAGTTTTCAAAACGAATCGCTTCCCATATGTGCTGAACCACCTTGTTCATGTTAAGGGTCAAAAGTATCCGGCGTTTGACATCATCATGGTAAAAAAGCAAAGGCTCAATTTGAACTCTGTCGGATTTAATAAAAGATTCCACCAGACGTATAAGTTGGGCCAATAAAAACTCCCTGTTCCCCTTCCATTTCGGTTTCATCTGGTCGAAAACATCGCGGGCTGTCTCGAATATAATCTTCTGCGTCCTGAATTTTCGTCCCAGATCTTCGAGATCAATCGTTGAGATCCGGGTTACATCCGGTTTTCCTTCCACAATGGGAGCCAAATCTGCCAGAGTTGCCGTGTTATACGCCGATAATTCAAGAAGGGGAACTTTGTCCATGTCTAGTGTTAGCACCGGCCTATAAGTATGTTCGATGCGAATGATATTCGGCCAGCGTATCTCGAATTTTTGTTTTTCGATAACCGGCTCGATACGGGTTTTGGGTGTCGGCGGTGGCGGTGGCGGGCCGTCTTTGGATTCGTGGGGTAAAAAGGTAAACGGCACCCCGAAAATATTCACGTACTCGGCTTCAAATAGATTGGTTTCCGGGTTAACTTCGTAAGATGTTCGCCTGAGACCGCGACCGACAACCTGTTCACACAGAAGCTGGCTGGAAAAAGCTCGAAGTCCCATAATGTGAGTAACGGTTTTGGCATCCCAGCCTTCGGAAAGCATGCCCACGGATATGACCTTCTGGATAAGTGCTCCGGGCTTTCCGACCTGGCCCACAGTGTCAACCGTCTGACGCAAAGATTCCGCCAGTTCTTTTTTAGATAATTTGCGTTCAGGGGTATCTTCGGAATCGTCGTCCTGATCGGCATCGATAACATGAGCGGTTTCTTCATGTGCCTCGGCCAGTTCAAGAACTTTGGAGTCGATGTGAAGTATCCTGTCCGGTATGCAAAGTTCATCAATACGGACTTTGTTGTGATCAAAGGCATATTTCACGCGAGCTGCCGTTTCCGTTCGGTTTGCAACGGAAATCATTACCGGAGGTGTCTGGAAACCGCTCTTTTCCCAGGATTTGGCCGTTTCCAGCCAGTCTTTACCCAACAGGTAATATCCGTTGGTTACCAGGTCTGGCAAGGGGTCGTGTGCTCGGGCTTTACGGTTGATGTCGTCTTTGACTTCCGGATCGTTATAGATATGATACAGTCGGGATTTATAGTCTTTGGTAAGTTTACCGTCATCGCGAATAACGACTCGCGGGGTTTTGACCAGCCCGGATTCTATGGCGTCGTTTAACCCGAAATCACTGACAATCCACCCGAAAAGCGCTTCTTCGGAACTTTTCTTGCCGGACGGGGCAAACGGGGTGGCTGAAAAATCATGGCATACCTGGATATTTCTGGTTTCATGAATACGATCCAGTCCGCTCACCCAGATGGTCGCTTCTTCTAATTCTGTTTTTTTAACTCCTTTGATCTTCGACTCGGCAGGGACGCGCCAGGCATGGTGTGCTTCGTCATTGATAACCAGGATGTTGCTTGCACCTGCCATATCACCCAACACTTCTCGCACGTAAGCTTCATTACTTTTCACCCCTCGCTTGTCCACGCTTTTCTTTTTGGCGAGTTTTTCTTCACTTTCCCATTGCAGGGCATGCCAGTTACGAATAAGAGCCTTGCCCTGCCGCAATTTTTCCCTCAAACCGACCGGCACAACATTAAATTCATCATAATAGTTGTCCACGGAGGACGGAAGAAGCACCTGGAGACGGCTTTTCACCGTAAGTCCCGGTGCCACAACAAACACATACTTGGAAAAACGGACATCCTGGGGATAGGTTACTTTGTTCAACACCTGCCAAGCAATCAGCATGGCCATGACCACGGTTTTGCCTGATCCGGTCGCCATTTTGGAACACAGACGTTGGAAGGGACCGCCATCCGTAGGTATCTCTACTCCGATCTTTTGATCATCAGTTGCTTCGGCAAGCCATATCAGTGTCTCGATGGCTTCCATTTGGCAAAAAAAGAAGCGTCGATATTCGCGCTCTTCCGGGTTTTGCCAGTGTTCCAGTAGCCGCTTGGTAATCCCTGTGATACCCGGATAGCCTGCATTGCGCCAGACGTCCACACGGGATCGGATCTGGTTGACCAGCGGAATTTCAATAAATTCACCGGGATCATCAAATGCTTTGGATCGCTGGGAAGCCACCACATAGCCTGCCGGACGCCTGCCGTCTTTGAGGGAAAACAAACGGGTCTCCCGGTCGTAGCTCCAGTATTGCCTGGGTTCTTCGTAAGGTGGGTTAATGATGAGCTGGTCGATGGTTGATTTCATGGTTCGCTCTCTGGCGGAAGAATGCTTTCAAGCGCAGAAATCAGCGGCGGAAGATCATTGTGTACCGTTTCCCAAACAATTACCATATCAACGTCATCGTAATCATGTATCATAACATTGCGCATACCAACCATTTCATACCACGGCAGATTCCGGAAAGTATTTTTTGTTTTTTCAGATATACGACGCGCAGCCTCTCCTATAATCTCAAGCCGTCTGATAACAGCATCCTGGCATTGAAGGTCTTTTAAAAACTCTTCTTTGGTTTTTTCCCCAACATAAGTTATAGCAAGCTTGGCGGCCTCCAAAATGTCAAAAATATATGCTTTATCACGTTGCATAGACAGCCTCTGCTGAATTTAAGATAGCATTTTTGCGCAAGTAATTCCGGCTGGATTCAATGCCGCGACGACTGACGATGTCCACTTCACGCCCGAATATATCCTTGAGTTCGTTTTCCATATTTACAAGATCAAACAAAGTGTGTTTGGCATTTTCGTCAAAAGTGACAAGTACATCAATGTCGCTGTCAGAACAAAACTCCTTTCTAAGCACTGAGCCGAAGAGATGAAGCTCACGTATTTCCCACTTCTTACAGAACTCGGCAATCTTTTTTTTTGGAATATGGATTTGTATTTTGTCCATTAATCGATCTCCATAATTTTTAAACTTTCTATCCCACGATCATCTACGATTTTAACGGCGATGCGTCGGTTGTCGGCACTTCAAACGAGGTATGCTCGGCCTTGCCAGCCCATTGCAAACTGGGATCGATGTGCGGGTCATAGGCAAAGTTTTTTTTACCGGACTCTTTGTCGGTTTCCGGGGTTACCAGACCGACCGGCGGATTATTGACCCGCTTTTTGTCCTTGTGATCGTACTGCTCGATCTCTTTTTTACCGGGTTTTTTCTTGCGTGCCATCCGCTTCACCGTTTACCCATGTCCTTGAGTTTTTTTCTATTTCTTTATAACCTATATCTAACGTCTTTACTATAATTTTTATTAAGACTCAAAAAACTCTAATTGCCAAAATTGCCTAAGAAGGTATGTTTGGAAATGACTTCGGGTTTACCCTGTCGTTGCAAAAGCCGGAGGGCTTCAGAGCCAAGGCGCTAAGGGTGAAGCCGTAGTCCATCTACTGCGAACCCTTGGCAACGCCGGATCTGGAGTTCTCCGGCTTTCCCAAGGGGTAAACAACATGGCAAAATTGATTCCATCCTTTGACCGGAACGCTCCCAGTAAGCCCTGTCTTTTAGGACAGGGTCAAGGGGAGCTATATTAAAAAGATTAAAATCCTTACCGGAAAGCCCCAGCCTTTAGAGGATAAAGCTTTAATTCATCAGCGGGTGGGAATCCAAATGGGACCTGTTTACATTATTTTCGTTAGGATATCGAATGGTTAGTCGCTCTTTGCCATGTTGTTTATGCAACGATAGGGTTTGCTCAGTGGCAGGAACCCTTTGCGGGTAATGTCAAAGAAAGGTCTTGGTTTCGCTGATAGCCCAGCCGGCCTGATCAGAATCCGAACCCAAACCGGTCTTTTGGGTAACTCCTGTCAGCGGCCTATTATTCATTTCCGTATCTAATCTACCGGAATTTATTGAGAAGTTACCGTAACCCTAACCTTCGGGAACATTAAATATACATTTGATAGTGTGGAAATTTTCAGGGCGTCTGGATGTTACGTATAGGATAATTATTATGGAATGATCAGCACAAACGGCAGGTAGATTGCTCCCTTGCAGTTCAAAAATCACTTGCCGATTCGTGTATTGTGAAGTCATCTAAGCCGGAAAACATAGCCAGTCCGCCTTCATGCCGTTAGATCATAAATTTGACACCAATGATAAACAACGTCTTATGGATGTTCTGGTTCAGCATGAAGCTTAAGTCCCAGCGCGCGCACCACCTTCATTACCGTGGCGAACTTCGGGTTACCTTCCGGCGAAAGCGCTTTATAAAGGCTTTCTCGCCCTAGACCTGTGTCACGAGCGATCTGGGACATACCACGAGCGCGGGCAATGGCTCCCAAGGCTTTCACCACAACGGCTGGCTCGCCATCCTCAAAGGCTGCTTCAAGGTAAGCAGCCATATCTTCTGGGGTTTCCAGGTATTCAGCAGCGTCATAAGGTCGAGTTTTGGTCTTCGCCATTGTAGCCTCCTATAAATCACGCGCCAGCTTTAGCGCCGTCTTTATATCTGCATCTTGGGTACGCTTGTCACCGCCGGCAAGAAGAATTATCACTGCCCGTCCGCGCTGCACAAAATATATTCGATACCCCGGTCCATAGCCAATCCGCAATTCCGATACTCCCTCGCCTACCGGCTTTACATCGCCAGTCAGGCCAAGCTGCAAGCGGTCGATCCGTGTTTGAATTCTCGCTCGCGCCTGACGATCTCGAAATCCCCTTAACCACTTAGAAAGAAAAAGTTTCAGTCTGACGGATTTCAATCATAGTTGAATGTATCCTATAAAATACAATATAGCAAGCGCCAAATCCATGCCCAAATTGCCAATGACTGCCTTGTTATTGGTGCCACATCCTGAATAGTGAATTAAGAATCGTGCAAGGCATATTTATTTATAATATACAATGTGTTAAATTAATAAGCCTCGAATCTTGGATGGAACTGAAACTGCTGCTATTCACAATTCAAGATGTGACACCAATAATCTTGTGGGTCTTTATATGTTGGAGATATTGCATGATCTAAAACGTTCATAATTCCTGAACTCACCATTAGTGATCCACACTTGGCTCCTTTTTCAGATATGTCTATGAGACACAAGATATTTAGCATGGTAGGATTTAAGATCGATAACAGTATTCAAAGCAGAGGATAACGCCCAGGCTCATCCGGCGTGTTTACGCGGTCGGTTGCAGCTCGTTGTCATCGAATTTATGAATAACTCCGTAATATACACACCGTACCTATAAAAATGAGGCTAACGATTTGCCTGATTTTTACGGTATTCTCCGATGGCGTTGGCAGCCAGTATAGCATGAAGGACTTTTTCCGGTGTGATCTTGCCCGCTTCGTGATGAATGCATTCGCTTGGGGAACAGGCTTTTTCTGCGACAGGCATCAGTCTGTCGCGGTCAAAATTTCGAAGACCGAGGTCTGCAAGGGTGGTGGGCAGGCCTACTTCTTCGCAGAAGGAGAACACGACGGACGATTCTTCCGGCGGGGCATCAGTGAGTTGAAGTCCAGCCAAAACGCCAAAAGCCACCTTTTCGCCATGGTAATACGCATGTGTTTCTTCCAACGCAGTGAGCCCGTTGTGAATCGAATGGGCGCTCGCCAAGCCACCGCTTTCGAAGCCAACTCCACTCAACAAAATATTTGCCTCCACAATATGTTCAAGAGCAGGTGTGATGATATGACGCTCGGCTGCGAGCTTGGCGATCGCGCCATATTGGAGCAATGTTTCATAACAGAGCTTGGCGAGGTTGAGTCCTGTCAGAGTGCTGAGTCCGCCGCACTCGTTTTTTGACTGTGTGTCGCTGCAGGACTTTGCTTCGAACCATGTCGCCAGCGCATCCCCCATGCCTGCCACGAGAAAACGGATGGGGGCATTGGCGATAATTTCCATATCTACAAGTACGGCTGCCGGATTAGATTTTTGATAATACACTGATTCGAAAACGCCCTGCTCTGAATACAAAACAGCACACCCGCTGCAGGGAGCGTCAGTAGAGGCGATAGTAGGAACAACAAGAACAGGAATATTTGCGCGGTCGGCGGCGATTTTCGCTGTGTCAATTGTTTTACCGCCGCCCATGCCCACAAGAACATCCACGTGTTTCTCTCGAATGATTGCAGCCAGCCTGGACAGTTCTTTTTCGCAGCACTCTCCAGCGAATCGTTCGACAAGCAGAGAGTGCGCTTGTAAATCCATGCCTCTATAAGGAAGGATTGTTTTGTGCACCGTAGGCGAAGCAAGGATCAGTCCCTGCCCGCCAAAAAGCTTGATCAGAGATGGCAACTCATCGAGAGCACCGATGCCTTGAATATACTTTCCGGGAAACATAACTTTCTTCAACATGTGATTTCTCCCCGCCATACAATACTTTGCACTATTTAAGGATATAAACTTCTAGTGCTTGTTGAAATGGTACAATTATAGCGCCAACTATTATTATGCGACCCAAAAATATGTGCAAACTCTTATGTTTTTTAGAAGCGCAAACCACACAATGAAATAAAGAATATATACTATTAATTTTGTCTAATTTCATATTCTTATTTTTGATTAAGACCTAAATCCTTTTTGCGCGTTAGGCGTACAAAAAATGACGTATAAGATGTAATTGTAATATTACATTTTTTTTATCTCGTACAGCTTGCCATTCTATGAAATTTATCAAAACCAATAGATATCAAATTCGGACTGTAAATATCACGCTCAGGTTATATTTCATGTATCCATCACATATTTCGTGCATCGTTTGCAATGAATACCTGGAGGTATCTCACAATTTTAAAACCTCATAAAGCCCGAGATATTAAGAATATCAGACCGTGCACTACTTGCCATAGTCCGCAGTCGCTTCAAATAAATCGGAGTATAGCTTGTAAACGATATTCTTCAGTTTTTTCAAATAGCAGGGTTGAGGAATTTTACATTAGTCTTTTTCCCAACCGGCACAGAATTTATGTCATGGCTTCATTGATAAAACGCTTAATTCTCACAATTTCATTGCCAATTCGGCCAAAAACTTATGAACCGGAATGACCCTTATGCCGTCCTTTTCATAATCGCCGGAGCCTGTATGAACCTGATAAAACTTGGGTATCGGTGTTCTTTGATTAAAATAATAAATTGACGGGTTGATATTCTTGTCTCCTGATTTGCATTCGACGGCAAACAGGGGGCGATTTTCCTTAAGCACCACAAAATCGACTTCGCGTTTGTCAATATCTCGTAAAAACCGTAAGTCCATTTTAAAGCCTTCGGTATCCTCAAGGTAATGGCAGTATTTGAGAAGCTGGGAGGCAATGAAATTTTCAAATTGCGGTCCACGCTCCAAAATCAATGACCAATCCCAAAGATACAGTTTCTGCTCTTTTTTAACCGCCCTGATTTTTGGCGCGCCATATGGCGGAATGCGAAAACAATAATACATTCGTTCAAACACCTTGATCCAGCGCTCGGCTGTTTCGTGGGCAACTTCGAGGGCTTCCCTTAAATTCTTTACGGAAAGCGGTGCGCCGACTCTATGGGGCAGTTCCTCGGCCAGCAGTTCCAGAAGGTTGATTTCTTTTAAATTTTCCAGATCTCTGATATCTTCGTAAATCACACGCTGGAGCCGCTCGCGCTGCCATCTTCGCCAGAACTTTTCCTCTCCCCGCAGGCACGGTTCGGGAAAACCGCCGTACATTAACAACTGCTGAATGTCTGCCGGGCCCGGATCGAAACTCAATTCGGCCGGAGAAAAGGGATGGAGCCGATAGTAATGATACCGTCCCTGTAACGAATCACCGCCCTTGCTGTAATAATCCAAGCGGGCCGATCCGGTGATTAAAAATGAAACGCGAGACCGGTTGGTGTCATAAAATCCTTTGACGAGATTTCTCCAGCGGGCAAACTTATGGATTTCATCGAAAACAATTAGCTTTTCATTGGGCGGCAATTCTCCTTTCTGAATGGATCGGCGTGCGGACAGATTGTCCCAATTCATGTAGGCGGGATGGGCTTCGTCCGGCTCGGGCAGAAACGTCAGGGCAAAAGTTGTTTTGCCCACCTGCCGCGGACCGCCGACAAAAACCATGCGGTCCTTAAGGTCGTCCTGCACCGGGTCATGTATGTAGCGCGGTAATATTTTCATGAGCAAAATTACCATAACACGATTTTGATCGTGAGCAAAGTCGAGTATGCACGATTATGGTCATACCCTGGGGCCAAAGTCAAACAAAATTCTATTAAGTTTTTTGACTTGTTCACCACTTTTCAGCAGCACCAAAAAATGGATGTCGGAACGGTAGCCGGCCTGCACGAACAGCGTCGGGAATATACTATTTATTTTCATCAAATCCTGGTCTTATAAAGGCTCTTGCATCCGGGAATTGGGTTTCGACACGGCTTTTTATATGCTCCAACATCGTAATAAAATCCAAAATCTGTTTGGCCTGCCCGGGAAAAACAGTCAGCAATACCTTCCAGGCAGCCATTGAACGATCTATGCCGATCAAAGCGACTTTTGCAGACCCGTCGGAATCTTTGGGAAAATCGTCAAGATCGAGTGTTTCTTCCGTTGAACCGCTGTTAATGGCCCTTTGGAGCTTTACATGAATTTGCCATTGATACCATCTGATGATTTCGACGGCATCATTGATACCCTCTGCTTCCCGGACGGGATTGCTTTGCGAGGAGATAATCCGGATTCGATTCAATTCCTCTTCTTTTTCAAGAAATAAATATTCATTTTCATCGAACCACCGGTAAACAGCTTTTGCATAGCTCTCGGATGCATGGGATATAAGATGTTCAAGCTCACTTTCTTTTTGGTAGTCATCCTGGTTAGGGTCATTTTTCATATCCATTGCATCAAGATCGATGCCTTGTTCTTTGGCCATTTCTTTAATCATGGTCAGCGTACTGTTGAGCATTTCGGATAATTTGTCCCAAAAGGCTTCGTTGAGCTCGTCAATTTTTTCAAGATCGCCAAACTGTTCTTTGGCAAGAGCGCAATTCAAACATCTCGAAGTGAACGGGCATCGTTCGCACCACCGGTCGCAATAATTATAAATGCCCGAAATATATTTTGCATCTTTCGCCTGTTTCTTCAAATCGTCTTTATCCATGTGATAAACATTCCAAAACAGTCCTTTTGAATTATTCTTTAAAAGGTCCAACATATCCGCAAACGCCGGTTCTGGGTGAATTCACCAGCGGCATTGCATAATCTTCACCACCAAGCATCTGTATGCAAGAGATATAAATCTTGAATGAAATCTGCTTAAAATATTGATTTGTAATGATTCAAATGAATATCTCCAAATCGAATCAATAGTCAATAATTGTTCGGAATTTCATAAATTTGCTTGATATTTACGATTCCGATTCATATTTTAATGTGAAAAAGCATCCAAAAAAAGGAGGCGGTCATGTCACGAAATGATCTCCCGATTCCCTCTCATTTTGATCCCGGCAAGGTGGGACAGGTATGGAAAGTTCGGTATCAGGAGCGCAGTGAAGACGCAGAAAAATGGAGAAATCGGCATGGCATCAGTGCCGCCTCCAAAGATACGTTCAGAATCTGCCTCCTGCTCGTGGATATCCAGAACACATTTTGTATTCCGGAATTTGAGCTTTTTGTCGGTGGCCGATCAGGAACTGCTGCGGTGGATGACAATATAAGGTTGTGCGAATTTATCTACCGCAATCTGGATGTTATCACCCAGATTTGTCCGACCATGGATACCCATCAGGCCATACAAATCTTTCACAGCATCTTTCTGGTCAATGAAAAGGGGGAGCATCCGGCGCCTTACACTCTGATTTCTTCGAAAGACGTGGAAAGGGGTTTCTGGAAGTTCAACCCCGAAGTCGCCCAAAGTCTGAACATTGACGAATCATGGGGTCAGAATTTCCTGCGTCACTATACCCGGAAATTAAAAGAGGGAGGCAAATACGATCTCACCATCTGGCCGTATCATGCCATGCTGGGCGGCATCGGCCATGCGCTGGTTTCAGCGGTTGAGGAGGCCATTTTTTTCCATGGTATCGCCCGACACTGCCCGGCTGATTTTAAGGTCAAAGGAAGCAACCCGTTTACGGAAAATTATTCGGTATTAAGTCCCGAAGTGTTAATCGATGCCGACGGGAATCGAATCGCACAAAAAAACACCGGGTTTATCGGGAAACTTTTAGAATTTGATGCGGTAATCATTGCCGGGCAGGCAAAAAGTCACTGCGTGGCATGGACCATTGATGATCTGTTGCGCGAGATAGAATTCTCGGATGAAGGACTGGCTAAGAAAGTGTACCTTTTGGAAGATTGCACATCTCCGGTGGTCATTCCCGGTGTGGTGGACTATACGGATCAGGCTGATGCCGCTTTTCAACGATTTTCCGACGCGGGAATGCACATTCTTCAATCCACGGATTCGCTGAGGAACTTGCCCAATATTATCCATTAAATATGAAGCAAATTTGGGGGCCGAATTTTCATGACCGAACACCATCGAGCAGGACCACTGTTTACGGATCTTTACGAATTGACCATGGCAGCCAGTTATTTTGCGAACAAGGTCTTTGATGTCGCCACATTTTCCCTGTTTATCCGGGATGTGCATGCCACCCGCAATTATTTTGTGGCCGCAGGTCTCGAACAGGTACTGGATGAACTGGCCGCCTTCCGCTTTTCTGATTCGGATATAACCTATTTGAGGGGTACGGGTCGTTTTTCCGAACCTTTCCTTGACTACCTGAGACAGCTTCGATTTACCGGAGACGTTCATGCCATGCCAGAGGGAACCATCTTTTTTGCCAACGAGCCGGTCATGGAGGTGACGGCACCGATTGTGGAGGCCCAGCTCATCGAAACTTTTGTGTTGAACACCATCGGGTTTCAAACCATGATCGCTTCCAAAGCGGCCCGGTGTTTTCATGTCGCTTCCAACCGCCCATTGATCGATTTTTCCTTACGAAGAACGCAAGGGCAGGATGCCGGAATAAAAGTCGCCCGCAGCACGTTTATCGCCGGATTTGACGCAACCAGTAATGTCCTGGCCGGAAAAATATACGGTATTCCCATTTCCGGAACCATGGCGCATTCCTATGTTTCTGCCTTTGACAGCGAGCGTGATGCCTTTTTTGCATATGCGGATACATTCCCGGATCATTCCATATTTCTTATCGACACCTATGACAGTGTTGAGGGCGCTCGACATGCCGTTGCCGTCGCCAAAGAAATGCAGAAAGAGGGGCATGCACTCATCGGCGTTCGGCTTGACAGCGGAGACATGGCGGGCCTAAGCAGGGAAGTTCGCAAAATATTTGATGATGCCGGCCTGTTGGATGTTAAAATCTTTGCCAGCAGCGGATTTGATGAGTTTAAGATCGCCAGGGTAATTTCGGAAGGTGCCCTGATCGATGCATTTGGGGTGGGGACCAAAGTCGGGGTTTCCGCGGATGCCCCTTTTGTTGATGTTGTCTACAAAATGGTCCGGTTTAAAGGGCGCGACGTAAGAAAACTGAGCCCTGGCAAGGTAACCCTGGCCGGTAAAAAGCAGGTTTTTAGAAAGTCGGATCAAAACGGACGTTATTCGGAAGATATCATCGGCCTGAGAGACGAAACCATTGCCGGCGGGGAACCTTTGCTGGAAAAAGTGATGGGGAAGGGAAGGGTGTTGCGCCCACATCCTCAACTTCACACGCTGCAGGAAAGGTTTATAAAAAACTTTGCCGCGTTAGATGACAAATACAAGTCGATCCAGGATTATAAGGCCTATCCTGTCAAACTCAGCTCTCGTCTGCAGAACCTGCAAAAAAATTAACAGCTTAACATTTTGAAAGCCTTGCCGCTTCAGGTATAATTAAATTTTTGCTGAAAGAACTCGTGAATAAGGGCTCGTAATGAAAGAAGATGCCGAAAGGGTGATGCGTCCGTTTTCCATCACATAACCCTTGTGCGCCACGTGAAGTGCAAGATTGGCATTCTGTTCCACGAGAAAAATCGTTGTATTGTTCTCGGCATTTATTTTTTTGATGATTCCAAAAATCTGTTTAACCATCAAAGGCGCCAATCCCAGGGAAGGCTCATCCATCAACAGAAGTCAGGGTCTGGCCATAAGTGCTCTGGAAATTGCGAGCATCTGCTGTTCGCCGCCGCTGAGGGTTCCGCCGGCCTGATGGCGTCGTTCGGCCAGAATCGGGAACAGCTCGAAGATGTATTCCGGAAATGCTCATTACCAGTTTCATGTCATGTTCGATAAGCAGGATAGAGATATTTTCATTGTCCCGAATCGATAAAATTAAGTCGTCCAACTCTTTTGTTTCGTGGGGATTCATACCGGCAGCAGGTTCGTCAAGAAGGAGCAGAAAAGGATCCGTGGCCATGGCCCTGGCGATTTCAAGGCGGCGCTGAGCCCCGTATGGAAGGTTCATGGCAAATTCATTGACAAAGTCGGTTAGACCGATCTTTTCAAGAATCAGATAGCTGTCCCTAACCACGTTTTTTTCTTCTTTCACTGTTGAGGGGCCCCTAAAAATTGCCCCGGCGATACCGGCCGACATGCGGCAGTGTCGACCGATCATGACATTCTCCAGAACGGTCATATTGGGGAACAGGCGAATGTTCTGAAATGTTCTGTCCAGACCGAGTTCGGTTACACGGTTAGGCTTGAGGCCGTTTAAGCGCACCGTTTTTTCCCCGGGTGGTGAAATGAACATATCTCCTTGTGTGGAAGGATGCATGCCGGTGATGCAGTTAAAAAATGTGGTTTTGCCGGAACCATTGGGACCGATAAGGGCGGCGATTTCTCCCTCATTAACTTCGAGATTCAGGTTGTCCAATGCCCGAAGCCCGCCGAAATCCATGGTCAAATTTTTAACTTCAAGTATCGGGTTCATTTACGGACGCTTTGGGTTATTGTTTTTCTAACCCTTCAAAATGGTATGTTCGTCGTACATCACTGATGATTCCTCCCGGACGAAATACCATCATCAGCACCAGAACGCTTCCGAAAATAAGCATTCGATATTCGGAAAACGCCCTGAGATATTCCGGTAAAAGGATCAACACTAACGAACCGACAATCACACCGATAATGGAACCCATTCCTCCCAGCACAACAATACAGAGGATAATTATCGATTCCCAGATGGTGAAGCATGCAGGATTGATAAACGTCGTTTTGGCTGCAAAAATGACACCTGCCATTCCAGTCCAGGTTGCACCCAGGGCAAAGGCGGTCAGTTTGGTTACCCTTTTATCGATGCCCATGGCCTGGCAGGCGACTTCGTCTTCCCGAAGAGCGATCCAGGCCCGTCCGATTCTAGAGTTCTGCAAACGGTTAACAACGAAAATGGTAAACAAAACAAGGCCGAGCATGACGTAAATCAGTCCCGTGATCATGATATTGGTTTGATATGACCTTGTCGACATCCACCCCCAACAGCATGGCCATATTCCTGTCCTGGGCGGTTGCCCGCATGGCTTTGCCGATTTTTGTAAATTTGATCAAAAATGCCAGTAAAACCATTACGATCGTGGTGGTTGTAAGGATAACGATTTCCGAAGAACTGATAATGTGTTCATAGGGCTCATTAAATTTAAATTCCGGGATCAGGCTTGGAAAAGGTAAAAAATCGGAAGTTTGTGCCAGGAGTACATAATTTTGGAGAAAGAGGGATAATCCTATGGCACTGATCAGAGCGGAGAGTCGTGGTGCCCGCCGCAAGGGTTTATAGGCCAGTTTTTCAGCCGTGTAACCGTATGCCGATGAATAGATGACTGCAACAATTGAGGCGATGATCAGAATGGCAATATGATTCCAGCCCTGTAATGTGAGGACGCTGGCGACAATCAGGGCGGTAAACGCACCGATCATATAAATTTCGCCATGGGCAAAATTGATGAGCCCAATGATCCCATAAACCATGGTGTAACCCAGCGCGATCAGTGCATAGATACTCCCTCGCGTGAGTCCTCCAAGGAAGAGTTCGGCGAAATATTCCATCGTGTTATGAAAAATGATCTCAGGGTATTATATCAGACGACACAAGGGGAGGGCTGTTTTGTCCGCCCCCTGTGTTTTTTTCAATATTCACCTATTTTAATTCAACATATTCTCCATTTTGTACCTGGAACACCGAAAAGCCGACACCGGTTGCATCCCCTTTTTCATCAAAACGGAATTATTTGAAAAAAATCTTGCCGTTCAGTCGTGATATTAGTAATACATAAAAACAGTCTTAATGTTCAAAAAGTTGAATCCATCCATATAACAATTCGAAATCTCAAACATGACAAACTTGTAAAAAGTTTTTTGTGAGCGACATTTGAGCATTTGGGGAATCAGCGTTTCAAGCGGTGAAGCGTTAAAAATTTCAAGCTGTTTGAGGCGCTTGCGCCGAGTTCTTGAAATTTAGCGGAACCGATGGAAACGCCCCCAAATGGTCACGGAGCGAGCAATAT
>JAWOIY010000012.1:0-6901 GCA_046484425.1 Desulfobacterales bacterium
ACCGGATAATCATCTCCTCGAACAGCATCGACAATTTGAGAACGGGTAAAAACCCATCCCGGCCGCCGGGCAAGGTAGTAAAGCACCTGAAACTCCGTATAGGTTAATTCAACGGACTCCCCTTTAATAGAGACATCGCGCCTACCGGGATGTATCTTAAGCTCATGTATTTGAATAACGGAAGAATCATCCATCGATGCCTTTGTTGTCTTTCTTCTCAAAATAGCCCGAATCCGTGCGATCAGAACACGGGGGCTGAACGGCTTGGTGATATAGTCATCCGCTCCAAGCTCCAATCCTGTAACGATATCCGCCTCAGTACCTTTTGCCGTCAGCATGACGATAGGAATGTCCTGTGTTTTTGAATCATTTTTTAAAATCTTAGTAAATTCAAGGCCATCGATTCCGGGAAGCATTAGATCAAGAACAATTAAATCCAATGCCTCGGATCCTTTTTTTATCAGGGCTTCTTCACCAGATGTAACACAGATGACATGGTATCCTTCTCTGGATAGGTTGTACCTAACAAGCTCCAAAATGTCTGCTTCGTCTTCGACAACCAGAATGTGTTCTTTAGGCATAGGAATCTTTATATAGGATATCCGAATTTATTAGCAATTTAGCATTAGCATTTATCATATTATTAATAAACTGTTAATACAATATAGAAAACAATATATATGTTATCAAACAGTTAGCTGTGTGTTAGATTTTTGTTATAAAGACCGTTTGCATTACACTTTTTTGGGATGAAATTAATGATTTATGCTTATAGAGTCGTTTTTACGTCAGCAATTGTCAATTTTACAGGCGACCGTTAATCAAGATACCTGAAATGACCTACAGATAAATATTATCTATAAAAATATCGAATTGGTTCAATAAAAGATGTACATAGTTTTTGCGCGTTTACTTGGAACCGGAGACACAATTAGGGCCGGCATTTAACGAGATCATCATGGACAGGATATCGTTCTGGATCATAGGGATTGTGATGCGTATAAAGTAATCTTAGGTGAGGATTTCTCAAAAGATCCCGTAAAAGAAAAATAAGTTCATACCGGTAAGCTATCTGTTTTAGCAAACATAATAAAAACAAAATATCCAGAGCCTGAAGTTGAACTTCATCTAATGGACCTCTCAGGTAGTATCGAGAGCATATCGAAATAGGATAATTGAAAAATAAGCTATCTCGATCAAACAAAGGCTTTTGATTAGGCAGATACAGACCCAACATCGGCGTACTGTCGGACTCGTTTCGCTCGCCGCAGACGCCGAACGTTATCTATACTTTGAATATTTGCAAAAACGCCCGGTTTTTTCCATCAAAATATTTTGTGTCGCATAACGATATCTGCATAGGATGTAAATTGCAGACCACTAATGGTGAGCAATGGAATTTTGAACGTTTTAAAACCTGCACTATCTCCAACATATATCATTCATATCAATTCAAGAATAGACAAATAAAATCTTGCCCCTCCCAATCCCAGAGAGGGGCATCTCTTTTTCAGTCAACCTTATCCACAGTTTTCCCATCCGACATCGTCCAGGCCAGTTCCGCAAAATGGGCGATCTTTTCAATATCATGGGGTTTCTGTTTCCCGTTCAGATCCTAAGCGAATAAAGTAAAATATTCCAGACACAGATCAAAGAATTCCGGGTGATGGACATCAGGACAAATCCGAGCACCGGTAAAGCTATGATGTTGGCCCTAGAGAAGGTCGTTATGTTTAAGTGCGCTGATAAGTCGAGGGAGAGAATTGATAAGCAATAAAAAAGGGCGACCCCTCTGAGTCGCCCCGTGCAAAGGTTGTGAAGATGGGTTAATTATCCTACAAGCCCTCGCCATTTTTGACGACTTCCCCCAGTGCCGTTATTAACTCCGGTGCATTTCAAAATTATGTAAAAATAATTACTGTTGACCGAAGATTAAGATGCACGCACACCAGAGAAGCCTTAAAATAAGTACCGCCTCAAACTCCCTTTTTTAGTGTAACCTTTGGAGGCTCATTGCCATCACGCGGTTTTTATTTTAGGTGTTGAAGTTGAGTGGCACTTACCTGCGTCAATTCTAATTTCAACGCATGTTTTGATTTTTATTAAAGCAGAAATCATGCCAATTTTTTAGATAAAGATATATCAAATAATATTGAATAGATATGCCGTTGAATATAATGAATTATGTCGAATAATATGAATATATTTACCAATTTCTGTGAAATTCATTTCATAATTTAAAAGATTTCTCCAAAGGGTAGGGTGCTTGAAAAATTACTCCGAGCCAATGCCACCGAAAGGGTCTGGAAAAAAAGTTGAGGTTGGTTTTCTTAGTTGTTTGGGTTGGTTATGACGATAAAAATTATAAAAACATTTCTTTATTTATTTACCCTGATTTTCTTTGAGTCTGAGGGGAATAGAGGGGGGTATGATAATTTTAGGGAAATAAAAAGGGACTCAGAATATCTTCTAAGTCCCTGTTTTTATTTTGGTAGCGGGGGCTGGATTTGAACCAACGACCTTCGGGTTATGAGCCCATTCCATATTTTTTGATACCTACCTAATTAAAAATCACTTGACATAATTCGATATAACATTTAAGGTACTTATGACAATGAACTTCGGGTTTAAAATCATTCAAAATAACCCGATTTAATTTTAAGTGGTAGCAATACGGTAGCATGGAATATTTTTATAATCCTTTGACCTTCGGGTTAAACCGGCAGGAGGTATAATGGCCATCAGAAATAAAACCAAGTTTACCGGCGTATATGAACGGAAGGCAGATGCAAAACTTTTTAAGGGGAAGCCCGACATTGCCTATGACATTACATACCGGCATGGCGGCAAAAAGGTATGGGAAAAGGTCGGATGGTTATCGGAGGGGTACAGCCCAAAGCTGGCCTCTGATATCCGGGGGGATCGAATACGAGCTAAACGTCACGGCGACGAGCTCCCCCAGGAAAAAAAGAAGGCGATCACCTTCAAGGTGTTGGCTGAAAAATATTTAAAGTGGTCGAAAGCTAATAAGACCAGGGAAGGGATCGACGATCAGAGCCGGTATGAGAACCACTTAAAACGCTTCGATAACCAACGCCTTGATGCAATAACCGCCTTTGATCTGGAGCGGTTGAAATCCGACATGGCAAAGGCGAAACTTTCAGCGAAGACCGCCTCCCATTGCCTGGGGCTTATCCGGGCCATGTTCAACAAAGCTAATGCCTGGAATCTGTATGATGGGCCGAATCCGGTTAAAAAAATCAAGATGCCGACCGTTCAAAATGCCCGTGATCGTTTTCTCTCGACAGAGGAGGCAAATTTTCTTTTATATGAATTAAAGCGGAACCGACGTTTCAAAGATGACGAATACCATGAAATTAAAAATCCAAGGTTGCATGATATGGCCTTGATATCCCTCCATACGGGAGCAAGGGCTTCTGAGATTTTCAATATAAAACGCCTTGATGTTGATTTGAATAATGGCCTTGTTACCCTTCGCGATACCAAAAACAAAGAAACAAGATATGCGCCCATTACGGCAGCGGTTCGGGAGATTTTAACCAAGCGGATGCCGACCAACCCGAACGCCTATATCTTCACAGATTCGCGCGGAAAGAAAATTAAAGAAGTCACCAACTCGTTTAACAGGGTTGTCAATGAAATTGGATTTAATGATAATGTAAAAGATCGACGGCAGCGGGTTGTCTTTCATACGCTGCGGCATACGTTTGCCTCATGGCTGGCAATCCAGGGAACCCCGATTTACACGATCTCCAAATTGATGGGACACAAGAGCATATCGATGTCGGAACGGTATTCCCATTTAAGCCCGGATCATAAAAAAGAAGCCATTAACAATCTGGAAACTGTCTTTAATCAGGCTAAAAAAACAAAGAACGAGGAAAAAAATGGAACGAGTTAAAACGCAAGATATCCCGGTGGGGGGAAAATTTTTTCTTTTTATGCATGGAATTTTACAAAAGATGAACGGGATCGTTTAAAGGCGGTCCTGTCAAAATTTCCCGAAGACAAGGTGGAGCTATTTGTTGATGAACTTGAGATGATTTGCATCTTTGCGAGAGAATATTTAAACGAACGTAATATCACTTTCCAGAGAGCCGAACGAAAGCGGGCGCTCGGAAGATTTGAAAAAGCCGAGGCTGAACTTTATAATTTGATAGACAAAAGAAGAGATCCGAAATTAAACGTACCTCTGAAGGAGAAAGGAAACCTTCTGGATTTTAGTATATACCAAGATTCGACGGTGATATTGGAAAGACAACGCCTGCATTATCTTGTGCTCGCTGCTGCCTCACAACTTAAAGAAATCATCGCCCTTTTAAAAGAAGAAACAAGGAATCCAGGCAGGCCGAGTGCCGATGCTGCCACCGGCGACCTCGTTAAAATAATTGCTCATGGTTTTAACAATTTTTTTGAAAGGCCCACAAGTCATATCCATAAAGATCAAGACAGGCACGGTGTTGTATCTGGCGTGAACCCGAGTCCGTTTTATCCCCTGGTACAGATCGCGCTTGAAGCCTGTGGCCTCCCCTATGAAGACCCCTCCCGACACATACGGGCGGCATTGAAGACCCTACCTTAAAACTGTACAAATTTTCTTAATTTCGTCACTTCAAACACTATCACTCATTTTATATCATGCCCCTAACATCAACATAACGGAGGCATGGTATGAGTCATATCAAAACCGTATTAACCCCGAAGGACGTTACAGAAGATTATCCGGCACTAACCGATTCAGAAGGGACTCTGGCCAACTGGCGCGCACAGAAGCGCGGCCCGAAATATTACAAAGTGTCCCGAAAAATTATTTATCGGAGGGAAGATATTGAAGACTTCCTATTTCAAAATCCGGTTCTAACTTCTGACAGCGCGGAGGGGTGCAAATGCCAATGCGAGCGATGACCGAGCCGGTTCTCGGTGACTTCTGCATAATTTGCGGCGCTCCGCCTGCGGTCATCGGGATCTTCGTGCCCGACGATGCTCAAAAATACGGAGCCCCGGAAAATAAAATGCGGTTTATCCGGTATTGTCTGTGTGAACTGTGCATGAACAGCGAAGATGTGAAGACCCAAGTCGAGAAAATACTTCTTTCTGAAGTGTCAGGGGGTTCTCATGGATATGCTTAGTCATGCTCTTCAATACTCCGACCGATTTTCTATCATACCCATCCGCAAAGACAATAAAAAATCCCTTGTAAAATGGACAGATTTTCAAAAACGACGGGCGACGCCCGAAGAGATCCGGGAGTGGTGGCAAAAATGGCCCGACGCTATGATCGGGATCGTAACGGGATCGATCAGCGGCGTCTTCGTCATCGATTGCGACACCGAAGAAGGATATCAGGCCATTCAAAAATATATCCCCGACAGTCTCCTCACCCCATTGGCACGGACGCCGCGAGGGGGATGGCACCTTTATTTTATATTCTCGAACGGCATGAAGCTTGCGACACGGGCCAAAGTTATTCCGGGGGTCGATGTCCGGGGCGAGGGCGGCTACATAATAGCACCGCCATCGGTTAACGGCACCGGCAAAACCTATGCCTGGGTGGAGGGGCTGAGTATCGAGAATATTCCCCCGGTCCAGGCACCGGAGGCACTATATAATATAATATCTATATATAAGCATAAAGAAGAGGGGGGTCCCACCTCAAATCCATTGCATTTTTTCTCAAAGGGCCGGCGCGACGACGACCTTTTTCATGCCGCCCATTGCATGATCAAGGGCGGTTGTGAAGTCCCTTTTGCCAGTCATGTCCTCAATATCCTTGCAAAAAACGCAACCCCCCCCTTTCCCGAAAAAGAGGCCGATGCCAAAATCCAATCCGCCCTGAAGCGTTCCGAGTCAAAGGAAAGAAACCTCGCGGCCGAGGTCCGGGAATGGGTTTTGTCTACAAGTGGCAACTTTTTGTCCACAGATGTTTACAATTGTCTACATTTGTCTACACGGGATGAGAAAAAGAACGTATCGATCATTTTAAAGCGCCTTTGCGATGAAGGCCAAATCGAAAAATACGGAAATAAGAATGGATGTTTCCGTCGTATTGACCGCGAAATCGAATTTATGGACTTCGCCAATGCGGATATTGATAATTATATCGATGTCTGTCTCCCCCTTGATCTACATAAAAAAACATCAATTTACCCCAAAGGTGTCATCGTAATTGCAGGCGTCTCCGGGATGGGCAAAACTCTTTTTTCTTTCAACACTATTGTTGAAAACATGGGGCGATTCCCCATCTTTTATTTTAACGCCGAGATGGGGCCGGAAGCGCTCAAGAAAAAACTCTCACACTTCCCGATTCCCATCAGTAAATGGGAGAAACACATGAAGGTTGTCGATAATTGGGATTTTAACAATATTTCCGATAAAATTCAGCCGGACGCCTTCAATGTGGTCGACTATCTCGAACCGGACGGCGAAAAAGCTTTTAACATTCATGGGGTCATAAGTGCGATTATCAGACGGTTGGATCAGGGAATGGCCCTTATCACCATCCAGAAAAAGCCGGATGCCAAGATGGGAACCGGCGGGATTTACTCTCTGAAGGCGGCGACCCTCGCCCTCGCCCTGGATTGGGGTCGTCTCGAGGTCGTGAAGAATCGATTCCGGGAAGCAGACCCCAGGCCGATGTTAACCAAAGTCAATTTCGAGGTCCATCAAGGGTATCGATTCGTTCAAATGGGAGACTGGTATAAATGATGATGCCCTTCGGGAAATATAAGGGACGCAGCGTTTCTACCTTGCCGGAAGATTATCTGATGTGGCTTTGGGATTCGGTTGAATTGCGGGGCCGGTTACGGGGAGAAGTCGAGGCAGCGCTTTTTGACAATGCTGTGGTCACTATGCCACAGCAGAACCATGTCAAAACGATTTA
>JAWOIY010000065.1:0-3027 GCA_046484425.1 Desulfobacterales bacterium
TGAATTTCAACCCCAGTGCGTCTACTTTACTCAGCAAGCCACCCTGGCACAGTCGCGCCCGGCCAAGATGTTGAACCAGCGCATCAGTGTTCCATGTGAACTGTGCCCAATTTGTATTTTGCCATATATAATGCATTACAGCCTTCTTATCGACTCATATTTTGAAGCGATTATACCTGCTATTCGCTTCAGAAGCAAACATTTTATAGGCGATGAATAGTTAAGGGCTCATTTCAGGATTCCCCGTTTAAGTTCGTCCCCGGTTCAAAGAACTCAGGAGCCAGGAGTTAGAATTGCCTTGATGATAGCTTCTATTTTTCGGTATAGATTTTATTAGCGACACAAACGGAGCTCCAAACTTTCCCGACGTTTACACGCATTTAAAAGGTTGGCGAAATTTCTCAAGGTCGGATTTCCTTATTTTTTTTTTAATGGATCAGAAGCAAGGATTCAAAATATAAAACCAACTTGTTAACCGAAAAATTGAGGTTGCATATAAATTCAAAAGACATTATTAAAATTAATTAGTTTATATCAAGACTCTAATATATTGGAACTTATTTATGAAATACAAAATCGTCCTCAATAAAACCGATGAAGGTTACAGCGTTTCATGCCCAGGGCTCCCGGGATGCTGGTCTCAAGGTAAAACCGAGGCCGAAGCAATCGAAAATATCAAGGATGCCATCCAAGAGTATTTAGCCGCTGTATACGCCTCAGTTAAAGATTCAAACGTTCGAGAAGTTGAAATACCCGTTTAACCATGCCAAAAATTCCCGGAGTCAATCATCTCACAGTAACCTCAATTGATGATCATAAAACAATTTTATCTGAGGCTCCGTCTGCGAGAGTATCTCTGGAATCCAACTCCTCTCTTGTTATTCATTTTTTCCTTTCTGAAAGCGGACAGGTGAAGTACACGATCCCCTTCGACCAGGGCCGACCCGGATGCCGTTCGAGACTCGAAGGTGACCTTTTTGCCCAAACCAAGTGAAGGATGATTTTCCCCTTTGCTTTTGGTTACCGATGCAATAAATCGCCTTGCATCGTCCGGCGGGATGGATTTTCCCTGCTGTTTTTCCCGACTGTCCAGTGCGTCCAGCGCATAACTTTTTACAAGCTTATCGAAAAACCTACTGAACGTGTCATGGCAGCCGAAACCCTCCATCCCGATGACCCGGCCGTCAACGGCGAACACCGCTCCCACCTGCCACTCGATCAACTGAAAATTTTTGAAAAACTCGGACAGCGGATCTTCATAACTTTCATAAACATCGGCCATGGCCGCGGTGGGAGAATGAACCTCCATGCGCTCCAGTTTATCTGCGATATCATTCCATATCCGGCCTTGATCCGACCGGTAACCCCTGCCTGTCTTCAGGCTGTAGTTTACATCCTCCTGATGCGCCCTTCTCAAAGAGGCGTGCATCATCCGTTTCCCTGCTGCAAAAGATTCAGTCCTGTAGGTCCATCGCCGCTGCTCCACGCAGCTGACCGGAATAACCACCTCTGTTTTCCCGGCGATAAAAAAGCTCGAATTGACGATCCGGTTCTGCTTGGCGCCCACAAGCTCTTCGCCTTCAATGATCAGAACGCTCTTTTTACCCAGATTTTTGAGTTTGAGCTCCGGTACACTCCCTTCCTTATTAAGCTCGGTAATTTGGATCAGCTTCTCATCCAAGGCCTGCTCAAGGGTCTGGTAATCCGGTTTATTTCCGTCCGGCGCCAGCAAGGGAAATACAGTTAAATTACGGTAAACCTGTTTGCGTGCAAGTTTGGCTGTTTTTAAAAACGATATGACTTGGTTCATGTTAACCTCCTATTATTTTTTACAGGAGTTTAACATGGGTCATTGTCATATAAGGACAAACTGGCCAAAAAAAACAAACCCCCATCCCTATGAATGAGAGATGGGGTCTAAATTATACATATGCTCTCCCTTTGATTTGGGTTGAGGCAATTATTTTGTAATCTTATGCTTTTCTTACAGATTAGAACTGAATTGTCAAGAATATAGCCCAAATTGAAACATTATATCAGATACGACTCAGTTATTGACATCTCCCCTTATAATTGAGATAAAACACTTATAATTACAACCTATTATTACATAAGGAGCCCCTCCAGTCATGACACTTACTAAAGCTCAGATGGTCGAATCAGTCCAGAATCAGATCGGTTTCCCAAAGGATAAATCGTCAGAAATTGTAGAAACTTTACTTGAAATCATTAAGAACACCCTGGCATCAGGTGAAGATGTGTTGATCTCCGGTTTTGGAAAATTCTGTGTCAAAGAAAAAGCTGAGCGTAAAGGTCGGAATCCGGCAACCGGTGGGGATATGATGCTGGGACCCAGGAAAGTTGTTACGTTCAAGTGTTCTGGTAGGTTGAGAGATAGGATTAATGGGAATTAGATCGAAAGGTTGATTATAATGGATGATGAAAAAAAGCCAAAAAAGAACAATAATGGCAGGAATTTAAAACTGTACCAAAATTATAAACAAAATCATAAGAAAAAAAATCGATATTTAGAGTTTATTACTGATTTTATGACGGGCTTCAGTGCCCTGATCGTTATAGGGTTAATCCTGTTTATAATAATACCTGTATTGCTTCTTGTTTTAAAGATTGGTGCTTTTCTTGTTGTTCCCATCTCCCTGTTGGGTGCTTTTATCATTATAACTGCATTGGTAGGAAAGTTAATAAGACAGTTTTTAATTAAAAAATCATAATGTTATTATTCAAGTCCAAATTCTGTGAACAGCAAAGATTGTAGCCATGTTTATTTTTCTTGATACAGAGACGACCGGCACAGACAAAGATGACAGGCTTTGCCAGATTGCTTTTAAAACAGAAGCCGGTCTCATCGCAAATGAGTTGTTCAATCCCGACAAACCCATATCAATAGAAGCAATGTGCGTCCATCATATTACCAATGAAATGGTAAAAGATAAACCCTCGTTCAAAAACAGTAAAACCTGGGAGACATTAAGAGACCTGTTTGCAGACACCAATAACATAATGGTT
>JAWOIY010000121.1:0-4988 GCA_046484425.1 Desulfobacterales bacterium
CATCTCCGCCGTCAGGCGTTTGGTCTGGGTGTTGTAGCGGCTGCAATGATACGAGTCGAGCAGATGCAGGCCGTTGGGCAGCTTGTGCTGCGCGGCGTGGGCGAATTTGTAATCTAAAGGTTTAATTAAAACAAATTTTTTCTTGAATTATATCTTGATGGATTCGTAAAAAGTCGATATTGCTCGCTCCATGACCATTTGGGGGCGTTTCCATCGGTGACGCTAAATTTCAAGAACTCGGCGCAAGCGCCTCAAACAGCTTGAAATTTTTAACGCTTCCCCGCTTGAAACGCTGATTCCCCAAATGCTCAAATGTCGCTCACAAAAGACTTTTTACGAGGTTGTCAACATTCTGTCATATCCTTATCAATTCTTTCCCAATGCCCTATTCTCATTTTTTTATTTTCCCTGACTGGCAATCACATCAATCTTCAAAAATGCCAAAAAATATCGCATCAAATATTTGCTGATCACATGACGTTCAATGACTTATTAATCCGTCGTTTTTCTCAAACCATGAACCTTTTTCGACCTTTAGAATTCTAATACAATTACTAAAATAAATTTAACCGATTAATTTCATAGTAATTATTTTTTTAGGCATCCGAATAAGCGCTTACCCCTTTCTTCCATTCATATTTTCAGGACCTTAAGAAAGTGTGTCGCTCACAAAAAACATCTGGAATGTTCGTCAATTAATGGCTCCTGTGAAAAGGATTAATCAAAGGATGAAAATACGGATACAACGTCTTTCATCGACTATATATTTCGTATAATCGAGTAGTTGGCATGATTTGTGCTTCAAATTTATGAATATTATAAGCATATATTTTGTCATCGGTTCTTGTCTTGTAATAGACAAACTTCAGGAAAATGCGTTTTCGATATTTACAAAATTCAAAAAATCGGACTTTGATGAATTTTTAAGCAAACCTGTTCGCAAAAAAAACTTTGCCAGGTGCTGTCGGATATCATGAAAAACAAAGATAGAAATGATAATGAAAAAAATACGGATGATCTTCGGAATCAGAAACGCATCAATATCCGATCTCCCGAATCCACTGAGACAAAACATTCTGCTCATATCCTTTTGGCCGAAGATAATCCGATTAACCAGAAACTGGCGAAGATGATGCTGATAAAAGCCGGTTATCAAGTAGAAACGGCCGATACCGGAAAAGAGGCGGTTGATAAATTCATAACTTCAACCGGAAAATTTGATTTGGTTTTCATGGACATGCAAATGCCTGAAATGGGCGGAATAGAAGCCACCCAACACATACGTAGATGGGAAGATAAAAGTATAGCTCAAAGTCTAACGCTAAACAGGAAACGGGTTCCCGTCATTGCATTGACAGCCAATGCTAATGAGGGAGACAAAGAAAGGTGTCTTGAGGTCGGTATGGATGACTATATTACAAAACCGATTAATAGGGATATTTTCTTTGAAGTAATCGAAAAATGGATTTCATCCTCCAAACTAAGTGAAGCCTCTCCACTCTAATGGGCAGGGCTTCCAGGGAACAGGCTGGTCAAAAATAAATGAACTTGGACTGATTTTATGCTCTTATTCATCAAGGATAAAAATTTGACAGGTAAACCGGTCTACGGCAAACAGCTTTTAAGACTTGTTTTGGACATCAAGAAAAGGAGTCGTTTTGAACTTTAAGAAAACATTTGAAAGATTGGAATTGAAAGAAGATGAATATATAGAACTGGTTAAACTTTTTGTTCTGACCAGCAGGTCAGATATCATTAAACTCCAGTCCGCCATTAATAGTAATAATACGGAAAAGGTTTCCATGATCGCCCATTCTTTAAAAGGTGCTGCAGTAAATCTTGGATTGGAAGAGTTTCTCGAACTTGCTAAAATAATAGAAGAAACAGCGCGTGATGGACAGCTGGAAAAAACCGCCGAGATAGCTTACATATTCCAGAAAAAACTGGACAACATTGCCGACATTATTAATTCCTAAGTTTTATTATATAAGGTTGAGTCAAAAGGAAATGATGATATGAAAAAAATACTGGTTGTAGATAACCATCCAATGATGCTCAAATTTATGAGCAATCTGCTTGGAAAAAAGGGACATCAAGTTTTGACCGCACAAGACGGTCTTTCAGCACTGGATATTTTAAAAACCCTTATTCCTGATGTAATTTTTGTAGACCTGATTATGCCGAATATCAGTGGAGACAAACTCTGTCGAATAATTCGAAGCAAGCCTGAACTGAGAGATGTTTTTCTTGTTATTCTCTCAGCAATTGCGGTTGAGGATGAGCTAAATCTTTCTGAATACAAGGCTGATGCATGCATTGCAAAGGGGCCTTTTAACAAAATGGCCGACCACATTTTTACAGTTTTGGAGCACATAGATGCAGATCGATCCGAAGGACTTTTAGGGGAAATACTTGGACGAGAACAGCTATATGGACGGCAAATTACAAAGGAATTACTGGAATTAAAAAAACATCATGAAGCAACATTAAACAATATTTCCGAAGGGATTCTGGAGCTTACTCCCGAATTAAAAATTGTATACGCAAATCCTGCTGCAATATCAATCATCGGTATTCCTGAAGAATCCCTTTTATCAAGAGACTTCACGAAGCTGTTTCCTGAGAAACATCAGGAACGCCTTAGATATCTTACGGATATTCTTAAAGACAATAAGAAGATGGTCACGCATGAAACACCATTTGAATTAAACAACAATCAGGTTATATTAAACATCATACCGATCAAAGACGATGAATACAACCCCATTCTTGTTATCCTGAAAAATGTTACCCTGCAAAAACAAATGGAAGCACAGCTCCAGCACGCCCAGAGAATGGAGGCAATCGGCACTTTGGCTGCCGGGGTTGCACATGAGATAAACAATCCAATAAGCGGAATTATCGGTTATGCCGAAATACTCAGAGATTGTGATCAACTGCAAAGCGCGGATATTGATATTCCGAAAAGAATTATAAAAGAAGCGGATCGTATTGCAGATATTGTAAAAAATTTGCTGTCTTTTGCCCGGGACCTCAAGGAAGAAAAAAGTCCTGCACACATTGAAGATATTCTCTCAAGCAGTCTTGGTCTTATAGAAAAACGGTTAATAAAAGACGGTATAAAACTGTCTGTAAATATTTCGAACTCCCTACCTGAGATCAAGGTGCGCAGTCATGAGATTCAACAGGTTTTTTTAAATATCCTCAACAATGCGCATTACGGTTTAAACCAGAATTCCCTTAAACTCTGTGGTGAAAATTTCCTTAAAATTCGAAGTGAAATGACTGATGTGGAAGGTCGAAATTATATCCGAACCACCTTTTACGACAGTGGTCCAGGAATACCTGAAAACATTTTGAATAAAATCTGTGATCCATTCTTCTCAACCAAACCGCCTGGAAAAGGAACCGGACTGGGGCTTGCCATCAGTCATGGCATTATCAATAATCATGAGGGAAGGCTTTTGTTTGAAACTGTGGAAGGAGAATATACTAAAGTTATTGTCGATCTGCCGGTAAATACTACTGGTTGAGCGGTTCAGGGTTCAACCCCGTTTGTCACTGCGAGACATGAGCAGGCAGGGTTCCGGGTTGATAAATTCCAGACTATCCCTTACTAAAGGGATCCTGTCTTCATCGTTTTTATTAAGCCTTTTAACAAAACTGTTCAAGCAGTTGTAATCTTTGGACCCTGAATTCTGAACCTAAAACCGATCAGTTTAGGGAATGGATGCACGATCAATATCTATAATTTTACCTTTGATGTAATCCTTGGTCTTATATCTTGTCATCCGTTTTAGTTTCCGGGTAATATTTCCCATTCGATCAACCTGATCTTTAATGGTCTTTACATTTCGGTAAAACGGATTATCCTCCTGGATATCCATCAGCATAAGTTCAGAATTTCCGGAAATAGCCTGCATTGGCTGGCTTAATTCATGGCAAATCGCGCCGGTCATTTCAAAAATCACTTGAAGTTTTTCTTTTTCCAACAGAGCTGTCTGCAATTCGACAATGCGGCGTCCGACATCGATCCTTGCACGAAGTTCATCTTTATCAAACGGTTTTGCGATATAATCGTCAGCACCCGCCCTGAGACCTTCGACGATATCATTTTTATCATCACGTGCGGTCAAAAGAATAATATATATCGGCTCGACGACATCGATTTGACGCAGCCTGCGGCATATTTCAACACCATTTATCCCCGGCATCATCCAGTCCAATACCATAAGCCTTGGAGCATCTTTTTCCTGGAGTTTTTCCCATGCCTCATTCCCGTCAGAAGCAGAGGTTACTTCATAACCCCACTTGATGAGAACGGCTTCCAAAATACGGCGGGATGTATCGTTGTCTTCTGCGATCAGTATCTTCATAATTTACTGGTATTATCCTCAATGTTAAGGCCTATTGATATTTTTCTTAAAAATTTCTAACAGTGCTTCATATTTCGCAGTCAATAACTCAGCTTTAACCAAATCCTCTGCTTTACCGGCAATTTCAATCTGTTCCGCAATTTCTTGCATGGCCACTGCCCCGATATTGCCGGAGGCTCCTTTCATCATGTGTGCTTCTTTTTTGATAAGGAGCGCGTCTCCCTTATTCAAAGCTTCTTTCAACGCATTTAATTTATTAGGTATATCTTTCATAAAGTCATCAACAATTTCTTTGGCTAGGTCTTCGTCCCCCATGAGTCGATACAATAGTCCGTTCCAGTCAAAGACCTTAGGCATAATGTCTTTGTCGAGCATTGAAGATCCTTTTTTTATAATGTCTTTTTCTTTGTTTTTCATACTAATCTTTTTCAGAGATCATTTACCTTTTATATCTTCATGCAGAAGATACAATATTAAGAATCTTATCTATGCGTTTACCCTGATCAATACTTTGATTCGTTATCACCTGGCGAATCTCAGACACGGTATTTTTAAGTTCTGCAACAGTCATCTCAAGGCGTTGAATCGTTTCAGCGGCATTTTGCTCGGTTA
>JAWOIY010000068.1:0-4680 GCA_046484425.1 Desulfobacterales bacterium
AGAAAATTATCCCTACTTTAATTTAAACGCTGTCAATCGCAATATCAAATGTTGTGTTTACTTGCCAGTATGTCGGATGTCCAGAAAACGACTAGATTACAGATATCATCATTTTCATAGGTCAAGTCAAGCAGATTTCCTTTTTGAAAGTTGTAAAACCATCTTCATCCAGTGAAACTTTTATCACATCACATTTATCTCTTCTTAACCTACTGGATTCTTGTCATTTCTAATATAATCCTGTCCATTTCTGTATCTCACATCCTCACACACCATAATTCCCATACATTTATCCCTAAAATAAGCAGAATCTGTTCTTAACTGACGCAAAATTGACGCATTCTGGTCATAAAACAAAAAAAGGGATGATAGGCTGTTATCCTAATACCCCTTAATTATTGAGCAAAAATGGTGCGCCCGACAGGATTCGAACCTGTGGCCTACGGATTCGTAGTCCGGCGCTCTGTCCGGGCTGAGCTACGGGCGCTGGCGAATTTCATTGAAATTTTATGTTTTATTAAGATATAAAGGCGAAGATGTCAATATAAGAATCATCCTCAACAGGGTTGGCGATTCTAAAGGAGAACCATATTTACAAATCAATGAACAACAAACACATGGAATTCATGAAACTGGCCATAAAGCAGGCTAAAAAAGCTGGACAAAAGGACGAAGTTCCGGTAGGTGCAGTACTGGTTGATGACTCAGGAGAAATCCTATCCGTATCACACAATCAGACCATACGCCTTGCCGATCCTGCTGGACATGCCGAAATCCTGGCACTGCGCGAGGCTGCACAAAAGGTTCTGAATTACAGGTTGTTAGGCACAACCCTGTATGTTACCATCGAACCGTGCATTATGTGCATGGGCGCGATTGTACACGCCAGGGTGGCCAGGCTTGTCTTCGGCGCTCAGGATCCCAAGTGGGGAGGCGCAGGCTCCTTGTACAATTTCGCCGAAGACGTCCGATTGAATCACCGGCCGGAAGTCATACATGGCGTATGTGAGGATGAGTGCCGGGAACTAATTCAGGAATTTTTCCTTTCAAAAAGGAGTGGGCTGTGTCGAATATCGTAATTGTT
The DNA here is from genome assembly GCA_046484425.1 of Desulfobacterales bacterium. Classification (GTDB taxonomy): domain Bacteria; phylum Desulfobacterota; class Desulfobacteria; order Desulfobacterales; family UBA11574; genus UBA11574. The sequence goes on from JAWOIY010000068.1 coordinate 1,085, forward strand.
GGTACCCAATGGGGTGACGAAGGCAAAGGCAAAATCGTCGATCTTCTGGCGGAATTTGCCGACATTGTGGTGCGGTTTCAGGGTGGAAACAATGCCGGTCATACAATGGTCGTTGACGGCAAACAGTTTATCAGCCATCTGGTTCCTTCCGGTATTTTGCAGGGGAAAATGTGTCTTTTGGGAAATGGAATGGTTGTCGACCCTGCAGTCCTGGTGGAAGAACTCGATGAGTTGGAAAACAAAGGGATCGATGTGGGGCCGGACAGGCTTAAAATCAGTGAAAAGGCCCATATCATCATGCCGTATCACAAACAGATCGATCTGGCCCGGGAAAACATGAAGGGCGAGGATAAAATAGGCACCACGGGCCGCGGGATCGGGCCCTGTTATGAAGACAAGGCAACCCGCAGGGGAATCCGTTTTGTCGAACTCCTTGACCCCGAACATTTTTCGGCCAAGGTAAGGAGCATCCTGGAAGAGAAGAATTTTTACCTTAAACAGTATTTTTCCGCTGAAACATTGAATCCGGACAGCATCATCGATCAATACAAAGGGTATGCCGACCGCCTTGCACCCCATGTCGTCAATGTTTCGATTGTCATGAACCAGGCCATCAAGGCAAACAAACAGATCCTTTTTGAGGGCGCCCAGGGCACTCACCTGGATATTGATCACGGCACCTACCCTTTTGTCACCTCGTCGAATACGGTTTCAGGAAATGCCTGCTGCGGCGCCGGTATCGGCCCAAAATTGATCACCGGTGTTATCGGAATTGTAAAGGCTTACACCACCCGTGTGGGAAGGGGTCCCTTCCCTACAGAACTTTTTGATGAAACGGGTGACCGGATTCAACAAAAAGGGGCGGAATTCGGCGCCACAACAGGTCGAAAGCGCCGGTGCGGATGGCTCGATACGGTTTTGCTGAGCAATGCGGCACGCCTGAACGGACTGACGGGCCTTGTGATCACCAAGCTCGATGTACTGGACGGCCTGGAAAACCTCAAAATTTGTACCGGTTATGAATACAAGGGCGAAATTATTAAAGACTTTCCGGCAAATCTCAAAATTTTAGGTGATTGCAAACCGGTGTTTGAAGTTATGCCGGGATGGTCCGAAGATCTATCTGATATCCGAAAAATAGAGGACCTGCCCCAGAATGCTCGACATTATCTCCATCGAATTGAAGAACTGACGGAAACACCCATCGACATTGTATCCGTGGGGCCTGGCCGGGAGCAAACGATTATCATCAACAATCCGTTGGCTCGGGATACTTGATTGGCCAAACCTGTCCCGAATTGAAGGATTCAGAGATAGATGGCTCTGTCGTGGGGTTTTGTGTCTAAAATCACAAATTACAAGCAGGATAAACTCGTAAAAAGTCTTTTGTGAGCGACATTTGAGCATTTGGGGAATCAGCGTTTCAAGCGGTGAAGCGTTAAAAATTTCAAGCTGTTTGAGGCGCTTGCGCCGAGTTTTTGAAATTTAGCGTCACCGATGGAAACGCCCCCAAATGGTCACGGAGCGAGCAATATCGACTTTTTACGAAACCATCAAGCATCAAATTACAAATAAATTTTAAATTCAAATATTCAAAATCCCCTTTCCTCCAAAAAAACCGACAGACAAATGGGGATAGCCAAAGCCCGGTCCTCTCCCGCAATGCGGGATCAAAGATGGGACAAGAATTTTACGATTGACATTTCGTGATCTGGCACATAAAAGAAACGATAAGTCGGGACGTGGCTCAGCCTGGTAGAGCACAGCGTTCGGGACGCTGGGGTCGCTGGTTCAAATCCAGTCGTCCCGACCAACGAAATTAAAGGGTTACAGAACATTAAATCTGTAATCTTTTTAATTTTTCTACCCTATTTATATCGTCTAAAAAGATTCAAATTCTGATTATTCATTAAGGATGCACACCATATAAAACCAGCTTTATATTATAAATGCCCTCATTGTGGTCATAATTCCCGATTTGAAAAAACCGATATAATCATTGATATTCGACAGGTGCAATCGTTGAAATATGAGGCGCTGGAAAGTTTGCCTAACAATCATTTAACAACTCAAAATACCTATCGCGAGTTATTCCTGCTGTTCTTAAATTTGAATTAATAATGTGTGCACTTAGAGGTATATTATAGGTTGGTATAACGACGGGGCGGATTATGCCGGATTTTGTCTAAAACCTATGGGAGCCAGTTTGTCTCTTATATCGAAAACCATCTCTCAAAAAAACACATTCCAGCTTTTTCCAATGAATGGGAGTTATGCGAGACATTCAATGGAGCCATTTTTTTTATACATAAATGGTAAGGGGATATCTATAAAATTTAAATCGTTATCTTCTGGCTCATCAAGCTCTAACTTCACCGAAGGTGAAAAACCAGAGTTTCTAAGCACTTCCGATAATGTTCCCATTTCATAACATGTAATAATAAAACCGGTTAATGCTTCAACTAAGTTTTTTTTAGCGTCTTCATCTGTATCTCCCTGAGAATACACATCAAAAATAGGGCAACAAGAAACATAAACCGACCCGTCTTTAAATATTTCTACGGGCACTTTCATTTCAAATTGTAATTTCGGCTTCATGCTTATTCCCTCTTTTTATGAGTTTTACACATATTATCGGCATTGTAGGTTAAAAAATCAAGAACTTTGTTCATACTGGGAAATCCATTAAAAATCAACACTTCGTTTTATTTTTGAACAAATTAGAATATTAGACACTACAGCAACATTCATGCCAAAATAAAATTCAAATCAGGACACTACCAGGATCAAATCTCCAAGGTCGCCCAATACAGAGCATTGCTCGCATTCGATCATGGGAAGCCCCAGAACCCGGTTCTCCGGTTGGTTCGGAATACTGCCGCCAGCCATAAAGAGCGAAACGCCGCCCGTGCCGATTGCCAGAACACGTTATTGATGATTTGCGGGGAACGGACCATGACTCTAGCCGTTGATACCAATGTCCTTTTGGACATCTTGATCTCCAACTCAGCAAACGCCCAATCTTCTTTAAACTGTCTGATGAGCATCAAGCCTGATGACGAACTCATTATTTGTGAGGCGGTTTTTGTTGAGTTGGGCTCACAGTTCCTGTCATTTCAGGACCTAAATACATTCCTGCGCGATACGGGAATCAGGCTGGTTTCCTCAAACGAGACGTCGCTTTATAAGGCAAGCACTGCATGGAAAAAATACTCTGATCGAAAAAAGGCAGGGCCCGACAAAAGCCCTGCCTCCGTTTTTTAATATTCAATTATTGTGCGTTTAGAATATCTTCCAATATTGATATGGCCAGCTCTATATGCGGATAAACCTCCGCCTGAGCCGAACAATTCATAATCCAGTCGTTCTGGTCGGGGATGGAAGGGAATTCGTTGGCACACCCATCCATTTTCCCGCCGATATCATCCCTCAATTTATCCAACATTTCTTCATCGAAATCGCCCTTTAAATAGTTGCTAAGCACGACGATGATCTTCTTGGTCAGAACGTCTCTGTTGTTTTCATTGTTGAAGTCACCGGCATCAAGGCCATTAAGCGCGAGAACCGCATTCATTAATGCCCTGATGAAGTCATCC
>JAWOIY010000162.1:0-3666 GCA_046484425.1 Desulfobacterales bacterium
CCGCCATCGCTACGGATTTAATGCAATTCGTATGGCTGTTGGAGGTTAAAAGAACAAAGGCTTCGCCGTTAGAGGCTATAGGTTGGAGGTTGGAGGCATTCAAAGCTCAAAGCTGAAAGATAGAACACGGATGACACGGATTTTGCGGATTTTCACAGATCGTAAATTTTTGGGGCTGCGCTCAGTGAGCGAAGCGAACCCAAATAAATATCAGCGGAAATCCGTGCAATCCGTGTCATCTGTGTTCAACAAAAAAAACTGTATGGCTATAAAGCTCAAAGCAGGGCCTCAGATCTAACGCCGCTTCAATCGACAATTTTCAATCTTCAATCGTAACATGGTTCCTTTGACCGTCCATTCATATTATTCATTAATGCGGGGCACATGCTCCCCGAAAGAGATATGTATTGCTGCAAAGCAGCGGGGGTATCGTCGCCTTGCGATTACGGACACCGACAATCTATATGGTTTGTGGCCTTTTATAAAAAGTTGTGAGCGCGAGAATATTACCCCGATTGTCGGTGCGGAGTTGACGGATCCCGCAGCCGGATATCGAGCGGTTTGTCTTGTCGAGAACGATCAGGGCTACCGAAATCTCTGCCGTATCATTACACGTCGACATACCGATGCGGTGTTTGATCTAAAATCCGCGGTTTCCGAACATGCCAAAGGGTTGGTCGTCATTACACAACATCCTGAACTTTTGACACTGTGGCGAGAGAACGGATCAACGGTTGCAGCGGCGGTTTCAGGCAGGCCGAACGACATTGCCTTTCGATTGCGGAAGACATCCCGATACCTCGGCGTTCCGATGCTGGCCGTACCTGAAAGTTTTTTTATAGATCCGGATGACTTCAAGATACACCGGATGTTACGGGCCATCGACTTGAACACGTCTCTTTCGCGATTGACGCCGAAAGATACATCACCGTCCGGTGCATGGCTGGCGCCGGCATCCGAGTATGCCAGACGTTTTGCCATGTGGCCGGATGTACTTCAAGCCACGAAAGCCATTGCAGAACGGTTGACATTCACCGGCCCCCGCCGTGGACTTGTTCTGCCGCTATGGACAAACGGTGCACCGACAGACAGTGCCGACCAGGTTCTGCGGGATGCCGCTTATAAGGGGGCAAGAAAGCGATATGGAGATGATCTGTCTGAAGCTGTTGTGGACCGCCTGGAACATGAACTTCGCATCATTAAAAAAATGGGATTCTCATCATATTTTCTTGTGGTTCAGGATATCGTATCCCGGAGCCCCCGTATCTGTGGCCGGGGAAGCGGTGCAGCCTCTCTGGTGGCTTACAGTATGGGAATCACCAACGTCTGCCCGGTCAAACACAACCTGTATTTCGAACGGTTTCTGAACCCGGGACGTTCAGACCCGCCGGATATCGATATCGATTTTGCATGGGACGAACGGGACAAGGTTTTGCAGTCCGTATTGGACCAGTATAACGGCCATGCAGCCCTGATCTGCAATCACGTTGCTTTTCAGCCACGCATGGCCATACGAGAGACGGCGAAAGTCTTTGGACTTGCCGAACATGAGATCAACCGTGTTACCCGGCGTCTTCCATGGTTCTGGCGATCGAATCACACGGGCGCAGATCTTGTTCAACGGCTTAAAGGGATGCCGGAGCTTTCCGGATTTGATTTTTTGGAACCCTGGCCGGAAATTCTTCGTATTGCCCGGCACATTATTGGTATTCCACGCTACATTTCTACACATCCGGGTGGTGTGGTGATTACCCCCGAACCCATAGATAATTATGTTCCTGTTGAACTTTCCCCCAAAGGTGTCCCGATTATCCAGTGGGAAAAAGATGCCGCTGAAGACAGCGGTCTGGTCAAAATCGATCTTCTCGGCAATCGCAGTCTGGGTGTTATCCGCGATGCCATTGTGAACCTCCGAAATAACGGCATGGAATTTGATGAGCGGTTCTGGGAACCTGAAGATGATGCGGCCACCCGGACGAATGTGGCAAAAGGCAACACGATGGGTTGTTTTTACATCGAGAGCCCTGCCATGCGCATGTTGCAGAAAAAGACAAGGGTCGGCGATTTCGAGCATCTGGTGATCAACAGCAGTATTATACGGCCGGCGGCCAATGAGTTTATCCGTGAATACGTCCGTCGATTGCATGGCAACAAATGGGAGCCGATTCATCCTTTACTTGCAGATGTGCTTGAAGAAACCTATGGCATCATGGTCTATCAGGAAGATGTTTCGAAAACCGCTGTTTCGGTGGCCGGATTTTCGCATGCCGACGCTGACGGCCTGCGCAAGATCATGTCAAAGAAAGACAAGGTCCGAAAGCTGGACGATTATAAAGCGCGTTTCACTGCAGGCGCACAAGCAAAGGGGGTCCGGAACGATCAGGTTGAGGCCATTTGGAACATGATGATGAGTTTCAGCGGCTATTCCTTTTGCAAGCCCCACAGTGCCAGCTATGCCCGCGTCTCTTTTCAGGCCGCCTATCTGAAAACCCATTATCCTGCTGAGTTCATGGCAGCGGTGATCAGCAATCAGGGCGGCTTTTACAGTACGTTTGCTTATGTTTCGGAAGCACGTCGCATGGGCCTGAAAATACGGCCTCCTGACGTGAACAAGAGCGATATCCTTTGGAAAGGCGCCTCAGGTGCCATACAGGCGGGATTGTCGTCCGTCAAAAATATCCGTGCGGAAACATGCAAACATATTGTTGCAGAGCGAAAGAAAAAACCTTACAGCGATATCATCGATTTTCTTGACCGCATACAGCCGGACAACCCTGAAGCCCGTTCTTTGATTAATGCCGGTGCTTTTGATTTGCTTCATCCAAAAGAAAATCGCGCCGTCCTGCTATGGGACCTGGTTCGCCGGCAAAAATCCGGATCTAAACGATCCGGGGCAGGGGGTTTGTTTAATGAAAGGATAGCGGTGTCAAAGCCGCAGTTTCCTCCAGAGAAAAATAAAGCGCGTTTACACCGCGAATTTGAAGCTCTGGGTTTTTTGTGCGACCGGCATCCTATGGTGTTATATGCCGATACGCTAAAAAACAAACGGATTGTCAAAGCCGTGAACCTGCACCATTTCACCGGGCGACAGGTACGAATTGCCGGGCTGTTGATTACCGGCAAGGTCGTTCACACCAAGCATGGAGATCCCATGGAGTTTCTGACCTTTGAAGACGAAACCGGGCTGGTTGAAACGACCTTTTTCCCCGAAGCTTACCGCCGGTTTTCCGCCGTCCTGGATCGCAGTCGCCCCTATATCCTCCATGGAAAAGTGGAAGAAGACTTCGGTGCCGTCACCATGACTGTAAACCGGGTGGAACCCGTTACATTGTCGGGATCCAGGGGTTGGGAATATGAGGATATGATCCTTTAGTTACAAAAATTGTAAGAGGTTAGCCTTTGGAATTTAAGCACACCTGAAGCTTCCCAAAAACGGATTTGTTTCAAAAATCTAAACAGATACCAAAAATTGAATATTGATCGATCCGGCTACGGGTTTACGGACGGTTCGTTAAATTGGACGCTCTGGGCATCCATTTCCAAATCTTTCCGGAGCTCTTTTCCGATTTCGATTAACTGTGCATATATGTCAAAGGCATGCATCATCATTTTTCGATTGTCTTCATGCAGATATTTTTCCGCCTTCTTTTTTTCTTCTTCGGCAAC
>JAWOIY010000244.1:0-17640 GCA_046484425.1 Desulfobacterales bacterium
TAAAAATTTAAACCCTATCTGAAGCTCCTTGAGCATTGATTCGTTTCAAAGACTTAAACAGTTACAAAAAATGATGTGCGGTCCGAGCAGCCCGTAAGCCGAATTCTGTATCCGTCAAGGGTTACCCCTTGGCCGGTTAACGATCATTCATCTTGGGATGCCGGTTATCCGGCACCTCTTGCGACCTACCCGGGAGCTTGAACGGGCCGTCCTCAAACGCCCCCCTATTTGGTCTTACACCGAGTGGGGTTTACAAAGCTTCCCCGGTCACCCGGAGAACTGGTGCGCTCTTACCGCACCTTTTCACCCTTACCCCGCTCAAGGCGGGGCGGTATATTTTCTGTTGCACTTTCCTTCACGTTGCCGTGACTCCATGTTATGGAGCACCCTGCCCTGTGGTGTTCGGACTTTCCTCTGAATCGTTTGCTTGACCCAGCGATCGTTTGGTCTGCTCGGACCGCATGTAAATCCAAGGTTTATTGGCTTATACTATAATTCTTTTAAGTATATAATTCGATGACAATTGGGACAAAACTTTAGGCTGTCACATCGAAATAGCTCATTGTAAAGTTGTGGAGGAAGATTAACATTACATCCATGGCATACAGCGTCCTTTACCGGAACAACGGATAGCCCTCCTTGACGCTGTTCTTTAACCACCAAATATTTTTTAAACAGTTCAGAATCGATCATTCCGGAAATCTTCTCCCGGTCCTTATCAAGCTCATCAAGTTTTTTCCTGCCAAGCTCTGCTTCCTGATGGATGATTTCTTTTTCACGCTTTATGCGGTCAACAAGCTGCGAATATTCATCCTTTTTTTCTGCGATAACCTTCTCTGTTTCATCTATTCGGTCCAGGCATTCTATCATCTTATCTTCGATTGAGGAATTCTTTGACTTTACATCTTCAATTTCCTTCAGCAACGACTGATATTCTCTGTTTGTTTTTATAGATCTAAGCTTTTCCTGACTTTTTTTATTCCTGGCAAGATTCAGCTTAACATCAGCCTCATATTCCCGATACTCTTTTTTCAAATTATCGACAATAGATTCCTGGAATGTTATGGTCTGTTCAACTTCCTTAAGATCTGAATCGAAATTTTCCAGCTTTCTGGATACATTATTTAATGTTGTTTTAATTTTCAAGGCTTCTGTATCAAGCTTTTGTAGTTTTACCAGTATGTTGATCTGTTCCCTCATGTTTTATTGCACCCATTGTTTGAGTATTAACCATAAAACAAAATAATTGTGTATCACTCTTGTCCAAAAACGATCTTCTAAATAGCCATGAGTTGTCATCCCTAAAGGATTTGTGGACCCTAACCTCTTTGGAAACCTGGAATAATGGAATGCTGGAATATTGGGTTTTTTAGAGGAAGCATCATTCCATTATTCCAATATTCCAATATTCCGGAATCTTTGAGCAGAATATGAGTGCTGGGATCATCCTGATTTGCCATTCTAAAAGTATTTTGGACACTAATGATTGTAATTATAATATCATAAATGGTTCTTTTTCAAGTCCATATGCTTCAACTTTTATATTGATGCCGACTTCAGACAATCCCTTTTTAAGCCGATCTGCAAGCACATCAACGATCAAATGCTCTGATGCAAAATGCCCGATATCGATGAGCCCCAGATTGGCGGCTTCTATTGTTCTTGCATCATGATACCTCAAATCTCCGCTGATATAAACCTGAGCCCCGGATGTGATAAACTGGCCTAACAGGCTGGAACCACTTCCTGAACACACAGCGGCTGTTTTTATAATCAAATCCGGATTTCCGGCAACCTTTATGTAATCAAGTCCCATTTTCTTTTTTATCGACATCGCAAATGACATAAGACTCATACTTTTATCAAGTCTTCCAATACGACCGGCACCTACTCTGTTCTCAAAATCCAAAAGCGGATAAATATCGTATGCCATGGTCTCATAAGGATGGTTTTTCCTTATATGGCCAATGACACTCATCAGGTCATTTTTTCGCATGACAGTTTCGATTCTAACCTCATCCGTATGAGAGATCTCTCCGATTTTTCCAGAAAACGGTTTCGACAAGGGCCCCGGCTTGAATGTACCTTTGCCGTCACTCCTGAATGAACAGCACGTATAGGCACCAATTTCACCTGCTTTTGTTTCAAAAATTGAGGACATAACATCCTGTTCATACCCCATCGGGACATACACCACGAGTTTATATATTTCAGTTTTTTGGTCACTGCTCAGTACTTTTAAATCCTTAAGCCCTATACGGCGAGCGAGAACGTCATTGAGGCCCTCCATCGCATTGTCAAGATTTGTGTGGGCTGAAAATATGGCCATCCGATTCTGGACGGAAGTCTGAATTATTGAACCCAATGGATGGTTAAAATTGACAGATCTTAAAGGGTGGAATATCAGGGGATGGTGGGTAATTAAAAGATCAACTCCGTTTATAGACGCATCGCTGACAACATCAGGTGTCGGGTCCAGAGCCACCCATATGGTTTGAACCGGCCAGTCCATATCTCCAACCTGAAGCCCCACATTATCCCATTCCTCAGCGATCCGGCTCGGGGCAAGAGATTCCATAACATTGATAATATCGGCGACCGTTGCTTGCACAATAATTTACCAATTCATTTTGTTATTTAAATCCAATAACGTTTTTCTTAAATCACTTCAAGGCCTTTTCGAATTAAAAAAGCGTGGCCATTGTTATAACCACGCTTCTGATTCCCTGTAATTTTTTTAAATCCCATAATTCATGGGCAATACCGAGGGTGATACGGAATCGATCCGGGTTAATCACATTCGATGTGGCAGCCTCTTTGAAAATTGATGGGCCCACCTGGGATCGAACCAGGGACCTACCGGTTATGAGCCGGTGGCTCTGCCAGCTGAGCTATGGGCCCATGCATCAACATAAGATTTGACTACCTAATCCCTTTAAATTATTTTGTCAAGGGTTTAGCCCTGTCTAAACAGCGCAATAATTACAATTGTCTTTTGCCTTCACAGATTCAAATGTTCACAAGATCATTGAGTCTGTTCGATAAAACTTTTCAATTTCCGGCTTCTGGTAGGGTGTCTGAGTTTTCTTAAAGCCTTGGCTTCTATCTGCCTGATTCTTTCTCGTGTTACGGCAAAATCCTGCCCAACTTCTTCGAGAGTATGGTCAGCCTTTTCACCGATTCCAAATCGCATACGTAGTACTTTTTCCTCACGCGGGGTTAAGGTGGCAAGGACCTTTCTCGTTTGTTCGGCAAGGTTCAGGCTTACAGCTGCATCTGAAGGCAGCATAAACTTTTTATCTTCTATGAAATCTCCTAAATGACTATCTTCTTCCTCACCAATAGGTGTTTCCAGAGAAATTGGTTCTCTTGCTATTTTTAAGACTTTTCTGACTTTTGATAACGGGATTTCCATTTTCTCCGATATTTCTTCAGGAGTTGGCTCCCGTCCAAGCTCTTGCACCAGGTACCTGGAGGTTCTAATAAGCTTATTTATCGTCTCAATCATATGAACGGGTATCCGGATGGTTCTTGCCTGATCCGCAATTGCTCTTGTTATGGCTTGTCTAATCCACCACGTAGCATAAGTGCTGAATTTATAACCGCGTCTATATTCAAACTTATCAACGGCCTTCATCAAACCGATGTTTCCCTCTTGAATCAAATCTAAAAATTGCAGACCTCTATTGGTATATTTTTTTGCAATGCTGACAACCAGTCGGAGGTTGGCCTTGGTCAGTTCACTTTTAGCAAGTTTGGCTCTATAACGACCTTCGTCAACACTCGACATAATTCTTTTTAAAGAGCGATTTTTGATTTTAAAAGCATACTCCTTTTTTTCAATCTGGTCCTTATTGTTCTTTAGCTCGGAAAAAAGCAGCGCGCTTTCCTCTCTCGACAGATCACAACGTGAATTGACCCACTTCATGAATTTTGTTTTTGTTGATAAATTTTCACGAAGTTCCGTAACCGTTACGGTAAGGGTATCTGAACACATCGAAATTAATTTATTCATTGAATCGGCCCATTCAATATGCTCTCTGATAATTGTCTCAATCTTATCGATCACGCAGTTCTCTAAACGCCAATCTTTAAGCAAATCGAAAATTTTATTGTTCCTACGGGTGATACACCTTCTGATCCGACGCTGCTCATCGGATTCAAGGCTTATTGCAAACAGTTTCTCTCTATATAACTTATTTTCGTCATGAATGGACCGTATAGACTTTATTGTATTTAAAAAACTCTCAATCTGCAGCGTTTCATCAACATACGAACCGCTCTCATCCAACTCCCTGACATCTCTTAATATCTGTTTCAGTCGCAATTCACCGTTTTCAATTTTTCCACCGAGTTCTAAAATACATTCTACAGCGATGGGTATATCAATCAGGGCTCTTAAAATTTCTTGTTCACCCGCTTCTATCTCTTTGGCAATAACAACTTCACCTTCCCTACTCAAAAGGGTCACCAACCCCATCTCGCGTAGATACATTTTAACAGGATCAGTTACTGTGCCAAAGTCAGACGCGGGTGGAGTGGAGACCTTGATCTTTTTTACGCGAGCCAGCTTGTTCTTTTTTTCATCAATAATTTCGATATCAAGATCATTTAACATAATAAGTGTTTCATCAATTTGATCCAGTGAAAGCATATCATCCGGAAGCGCCTTATTGATTTCATCATAAGTTAAAAAACCTTGTTTTTTCCCTTTTGATATAAGCTTGTCGAGTGTCCTCTTTGCAGTATCTTTTGTTTTTTTCTTAATTGTAGCGGCTTTTTTTGCCATATATTCAGCCTCCTAAGGACGTTATGTATTTGATTTTTTATTTCAATAACGCCATCTTCTTTTTTTCAACCAGTACGGCCATTTTTTGTTTTTTCTTCAACAATTTTACAAGTAATTCGAAATCATTGTTTTCTTCAGCTTCTTTTATTTTATTTATCAATGTTTTTTCTTTTTTACTACGAATCGATTCGAATCGTGCCAAAATATTGAGACACCCATCATAATCCCACTCATTCTCTACAATTGCCATTGAAGCCACAATGCTCTTTTGCTCCTTGTCTTTAATTAAATTGATAACATCTACAAGATTAATATTCGAGCGATCTTTTTGACTTAGAAGCAATTGGCCAATCGCTTTCAAACGGTTGTCTTCAAAATAATCGAGGATATCACGGTTACCGATTTCTGATAAAATTGGCGGGAACTGAAGCATCATCGAAACAACCTGCCATTCCAACCTTGCCCATTTACCATAAAATGTTTTTCTCTTATCCTCTTCCGCAGAACCGGCTCTATTATGTTTAGGAACAGGATCGTTATCTGAAAATTTTGTCCTTTGGGTGCTGCCTCTACTTCGAAAAGAGAGTTCCCTTACTTTCTCCAGAACGGCGGTTTCTTCGATTCCGATACGCTCGGAAAAGTCCTTAATATACAAAGATCTTGCCACACTGTCATCAATAGAAACCAGCGCCTCTCTCACTTCTGATAGCACACGGATCTTCCCCTCAACAGAAAGTCCATGTTTATCTATCGAAACATTTATAAGAAAAGACATAAGGCCCTGTGCCTTTTTTGCCAGATCTAAAAATGATTCTTGTCCAAATTCTAAAATATATGAATCGGGATCATGACCGGAAGGTAAAACCATTATTCGGGCATCAATCCCGGCATTCAGAAATATTCCTATACTTCGCAGCGCAGCTTTCATACCCGCATCGTCAGAGTCAAAAACAAGTATCACGCTGCCATCGGTCCCGATAAAACTTCTAAGAATTTGAACATGCTCTGGAGTAAGAGACGTCCCTAATGTTGCGACTGAATTTTGAATGCCGTTCTGATACAGTGTCAATAGATCGAAATAGCCCTCAACGATATATACTGTTTTATTTTCTCTACATTTTTGCTTGGCCAGGTGAAGTCCATATAGAGATCTACGTTTATTATAGATCGGTGTTTCCGGAGAGTTCAGATATTTCGGCTTCTCATCATTCATCACTCTTCCGCCGAAACCGATCAAATGATTGTTCAAATTAAATATTGGGAATATGATACGATTCCTGAACCGATCATAGAAATTGCTTCTTTTTTCCTTTTTTACAATCAACCCGGCTTTCTCAACAACATCGAGAGATATCTTCTTTCTTAAGAATAGATCTACGATATTATTCCAACCTTCCGGAGCGTAACCAAGCCCGAAGGTTTCGATGGTCTCTTTATTAATTCCCCTTTTTTCGAGATAGGAACCCGCTCTCTTCCCCGAAGGGCTGTCAAGGAGTTTCTTATGAAAAAAATCCATTGCATGCCTATTCACTACAAGGAGGTCCTCCCTTTCACTTCTGCGCTGTTCTTGTCCAATGGACATATTTTGCGCCGGAATATGGACCCCGTACTGTGCAGCAAGTATCCGCGCAGCTTCAGGAAAAGGAATACCGTCGCGCTTCATAATAAAACTAAAAATATTCCCGCCGGCGGCACAACCAAAGCAATAAAATATCTGTTTTTGAGGACTTACGGTAAAAGATGGGGTTTTTTCAGTATGAAACGGGCAAAGACCTACGTAGTTCTTTCCTGTCTTTTTCAGCAGCACGTTTTCCGAAACAATTTCGACAATATCGGCTGCATTTTTAATTTCTAAAACCTTATCTTCAGGAATAAAAATTGTCAAAAAGACCAGCCTCCATCGAAATGAAAAGGGTGTGACCGCCAATAATATGACTGATCATTACGGAAGGTTCTTAAATGAGATGAAGTCTATAAACTTCGGACATACTTACAACCTGGCACACGAGGAACCGTCAAATAATGACAATATTTTTCATATTTTTTAAACTTAAAGAATAACTATTGATTACTTAATTGTCAAGGAAATAATTATAATCTCAATTATTTAAACATCTGATTGTCTTGAGATTTATACAACGAATTTATCGTTAAAAATAAACGAATGCGTTTTTTATTGTCCGTCTTTAAAAGTTTTTATGGCCTCTCTGAGATTTAGACTGCCGCTGTATAAAGCCCTTCCGGTAATGACACCCACAACACCGACGGATTCTAATGGCATGAGATTTTGAATATCTTCAATAGTCGAAACCCCTCCTGAAGCAACCACCGGTGTGGAGACAGCTTCCGCGAGTCGTCGAGTCTCATCAATGTTTGGACCTGTTTTCATCCCATCCCGATATATATCCGTAAAGTTGATGACAGCGACACCACAATCTTCAAATTGTTTTGCAAGGTCAACGGCCTTTATTCGGGTTGTTTTAGTCCATCCTTCGATTGCAACAAACCCGCCACGCGCATCAATGCCGACAACAATCTGACCGGGAAACGCTTTGCAAGCATCTTTTACGAATTTTGGATTTTGAATGGCTTCCGTACCAATAACGACCCGTTTGGCCCCTATTTCGAAGAACATTTTAATTGTTCGTTCGTTCCGGATTCCTCCGCCAACCTGTATAGGTACTTTAACAATGTCTATAATTTCTCGTATCGAATCGAGATTCTTGGGGCTTTTTTCAATCGCACCGTCAAGATCTACGACATGAATAATTTCAGCTCCTTCACCTTCCCATCTTTTTGCCATAGCTGCCGGATCATCAGAAAAAACCGTTTCTTCATCCATACGCCCCTGAAATAACCGCACACATTTTCCATTTTTAATATCAACTGCAGGTATAATAAGCATTGAATTATTGATTTGTTGTTGTATTGGTTGACGAAGGAAAGCTTTTAAACATATCGTTAAGGCCGGAGATTGCCATCTCCTTTGCGGTAATCCATCTGGCTCTTCTTTTTAAAAAGGTGCCCAGTCGAAAAAGATCATCGGATAATGGTCGTTGGGTTTCGTCGAAGTGGCCGCTCCACAACAGACGGCGATCCACTACACGGACAAGGTGAATATCGAATGCCACAGAAGCCGGCGAATCGGCTGAATATTTTCCGCCCACGCGTTCTCTGAATCGGTAGATATACCCTGCAACGACCGCGTCGGCATTAAGGGCACGCCCTATTTCGACCAGCAAGTCCCGATCATGCAACTCTTTTTTCTTTTCCGTCAGCAGAATCGACATAACCCCTTGAGCCTGGCTGCTGGGTATCAGCTCAATGTCCGTTCGATCTTTCAATAAACTGAACATATGTTCGGTAAGGACGTCTGGGGCACTTTCTACGACTTCTCCGGTCGTGAACACCTTGCCGCAAACCGGGCAACGAGCATCCTCATTTTCCCCAAATACCACGGACATATCTTTGAAAGGAAGAATCAAAATATTTTCTATTCCGGTCATTACCGATGGTTCTTCCTTTACAATTACAATATTATCTGCCCGGCAAGCCGAAAAAAATATCACACTCGTTAAAAGAAAAATTTTAACGAGTCCATTATTTGTTGTATGTGATGCGCTATTAATCATGATGTCGGCTTTTTACAAGCGGAGCTCTTAAAAAAAGATCAATTTTGCATAATTACAAAACACCTTTTGATGAACGAATATCTTTTATTCGAGGATCAAAAGAAGTGGCCTGATCCAAAGCCCTGCCGGAAGCTTTAAAAATAGATTCATTAATATGATGTTCATTATCACCATAAAAAACATTGACATGAAGGTTCATCCCGCAACGGTTTGAAAATGCCCTTAAAAACTCTTTGGTAAGTGATGTGAAAGCATGTCCGTCCGCAATTGTTTTTGCAGGAACATGGTAAACCAGAAAAGGCCGTTTTGACAAATCGACGGCAACGGACGTGAGTGCATCGTCCATGGGTGTGACAGCATGGCCGAATCGCTTGATCCCCTTTCTGTCACCTAAAGCACTGTTAAAGGCATCCCCTAAAACAATGCCGACGTCTTCTACTGTATGATGAAAATCGACATCAATATCGCCCTTTGCATCAATGGTAAGATCAAAGAAACCGTGAACAGCAAAAAGAGTCAACATATGATCAAAGAAAGGAATTCCGGTGGATATCTCATTTATTCCGCTACCCTCAATTTTGAGTTTAATGCGAATCGATGTTTCTTTTGTCTCTCGTTTAACTTTGGCTGTTCGCTCCATAATTTTAATTATCCCAACTTTTTTTTGCAGGATCAGGTTTTAGAATTTTTAAAATATACTATTCATTACAACAAAATTGTATAAAAAACAACTTGCCTTTTGATAAAACCATATCAAATTAAACAAGGACTTGAAGTATTCTCTTCAAGTCCTTGATATCATTAAAATGGAGATGAAGGGGATCGAACCCTCGACCTCGGCGTTGCGAACGCCGCGCTCTCCCAGCTGAGCTACATCCCCATAAAACGGTTATTTTTCCATATCAAACTCCAAAAGGACGGTCAATTTAAAAAAGTTTTGTTTAGACATTAACCCGAAATTATTTGACCCCTTTGGAAATAATAAATATAAAAGTTCTTGACATCCCTGGTAAAATCCAGACTGATCGGTTCCAGGTTCAGAGTTCAAGGTTCAAAGGTTACAACTAATTGACATTGTATATAATATTGCTCAGGATTTGGATATGTTTAATAAAAAGGACGGATTATGACCCGTAAAATTGTATTAAAAGATGCTTTTAAGCGTTTTACATTGGACCAAGATAAGATATTGCCGCCTGAAGAGACTGTTGTCCGTTTCAAGGAAAAATTAAAAAGGATTGATCTGGATATTCTTGATTCCACAGTAAGAATCGATAAAGGAAGATTGGACATTCCGGTTTATTTTAGCAGTTGTGGAAGAGATGCCATAAATATTATCGGAACAAAAAAACAAATGGGAAAAGGCGCCACACCCGAGCAGGCTGAAGCAAGCGCTGTAATGGAACTGGCTGAAAGGTTCAGTTTCTTTAGTTTTTGCAAAAATCCCCAAAATTTTTTTGTTGAAAAATATCGACACCTTAAAGAAAATGCCATCCCGTTTGAAATGATTGCCCAATCTGTTCACGATAATTCTGAAGACATAGACATCTCGCGAAAGATATTTGAGAACCTCCCGCTAAAATGGACAACGGCATTTAACTTAACCCGAAACCAAGAAACCGTCATTCCTTTCAATTGGTTCTTTACCATTAACGAATTCAACGGCCCATCTGCCGGAAACTGTGTTGAAGAAGCCTTATCACAAGGTATTTGTGAAATTGTGGAACGTCACGTATCTTCGGTTATCAGCCAAAACCGCCTGAAAGTACCTGCAATTCGAGTAAACTCAGCGACCGACCTCATGGTTAAAGAGATGATACAAAAGTACAGAAACGCCGGGATTGAAATTTATATTTCAGATTTTTCACTGGACATGGGAATTCCCAGTGTCGGTGTGCTGGCTTATGATCCTTCGACTTTTCCGGAGAGAAGTGAAATCGTCTGGACAGCCGGAACAACACCCGATGCGGAAAAGGCTTTAAGTCGCGCCCTGACGGAAGTTGCACAACTTGCCGGAGATTTTGATACCGGTTCAAAATATGTCGCCAGTGGTCTTCCCAAATTTAAGAGAATAGAAGATGCTGAATTTATTATCTATCCTGGAAAAACAACTGATATTCAAACACTTCCTGAACTTTCAAGCGAAAATATTAAAGTTGAGGTTCAAAACTGTGTATCTGCTTTGTCAAAAAAAGGAATGGATGTCATCATCGTGGATACAATGCATCCTCTGCTTGAAATCCCGGCCTTTTACACCATCATACCGGGCGCTAATTTCAGGGAGAGATCTTTGGGGACCAGCGTGGGGATGTTCTCAGCCAAAATTATAGCCGAAAACGAAACGCCTGGGATCGCCATTAAGGAGCTTAAAAAAATCGAACGTCTGCTGCCAAAAAAATATTATATTAAATTTTATTTAGGATCATGCCACCTTGCCCTCGATGATGCCGTAACAGCGCTCATGTATTTTTCCCAGGCTCTTGAACTTGATCCCACAGAACAGGATGTAGCGAGCATCTACTCTTATATGGGCGCCTCTTTGAATGCGATGGGTGAATACCGAAAAGCGCTTGATGCATTAATAAACGCTGAAGCGTATGATAATGAGAGGACAGATATTTATAACGCAATGGGCTTCAGCCATTTCAAGCTCAAGGAACACGAGGCAGCCATTTCGTGTTTTAAGAAAGTTTTGCGACTCGATCCGGGATCTGCCATCGACTATGCCAACATTGCGTCAAATTACAGGGACATGGGTCAAAAAGAAAAAGCTATACACTATTATGAAATGGCGCTGGCTATTGACCCTTCAATCGACTTTGCAAGAGAGAACCTAATGAAATTGCTTAAAAACTAACTTGATTTTTTGTCTCAAGATGGCCGCATATGGCTCGTTAGCAATTCCTTGGCGAGGTTGATGTAGTCTGTGGAGCCAAAGCTGCTCTGCCTGAAAAAAACAACCGGCTTTCCGACCCCGGCACTCTCCGCAATGGTGGTATTCGTCCGTATCACCGTTGTGAAAAGCTTATCGGCATATCTGTCATCATTTTTTAGTTTTTCCAAAATGTTATGACTAACCCGAGTCCGCGCATCAAACAATGTTGCCAAAATGCCCGTCACATTCAGATCTGAGTTAATATTTTCCTTTATGGCAAAAATCGTGTCAAAGAGTTCGTCCAGTGCAGCGTAAGCATACGGATGTGTCTGGCATGGAACAATCACCTCTTTTGCGAATGCCAATACGTTGACGGTTAACAATGAAAGACTGGGGGGCGTATCAAGGAGCATGAAATCATATTCTCCGACAATGCCTTCAAGCGCCTCCTTAAGCCTGTTTTCGCGTCCAGCCTTATCAACAAGTTCGATTTCTGCACCGGCAAGATCTACATGGGAGGGGATAAGATCAAGCCCTTCCCATTTTGTCGGCATGATCACATCAGCCGCTTTTATTGATCTGCTGTTCATTATGAGATCATACACAGTCAACATTTTTTTCTCAACATCAATCCCAAGGCCTCTTGTTGCATTAAACTGTGGGTCCATATCCACGACAAGAACTGTTTTCCCTTCTTTGCACAATGCCGCTGCAAGGTTTATGACAGTAACCGTTTTACCAACACCGCCTTTTTCGTTTGCCACAGCAATGATCCTGGTTTGATGATCCCCCATAATAAACACCTCCCTTGTCCCTGACTCGTCATTGGTTGTCGGTTATATATTTTTTGCCGTCTCCTTCAATCCAAAGAAAAATATGAATGTTTAACGCTTCAACTGCACTCAACCAGCGGTCGGCGAGATGGATTCAATCTTTTCCCTAATGCCATTTATTTTTTCATCCATTGCACTGCAGTCATGCGCCATCTTTTTCAACGTTTCAGAGGTCTGCTCCCTGTCAATCATATTGTTGTTTATTTGTTCCACGATGTTTGAAAGATCGGAAGCGTAAACCTGAAAGCGATCAAGAAGCGATTCGTAAAGGTTGTTTGATACGGCTTCAACCAGCTTGTGTATATATTGATATTTTAGGTTCTCCTGATAATCCTTGAAATGAAAAATCACCGATTTTTCGGTTTCACGTTTCATGCGCAAAACGCCATCTTCCAGTGCAAGCGTTTCTCCTTCGTTTTTTCTTTGAACCGGCTTTTTAAATAATCTTTTAATTATGTTAGCTGCCTTATAAAAACCAAGACGCATCGTTGCTTCTGTTTTAACCTTTGCCGAATAACGCATGTCGGCAACCGCTGGTGGAACGGTTAATCCTGTTATGGATTTTATTGCACCGATATCCAGAAGATCAATCCTTTTCTGAATCTCCCGAGAAGGGTTTATTCCCAGATTGCCCATCATACGGTTATAGGCAACAGACGCATCTTGTACCATGACATCAAATGGACCGGCAACGGACTCAAAATGTTTGTGAATTCGTTCCTCTATTTTTCTGACAAAACGAATGATCTCAGGATTCAGGGTTTCAGCCATGTACGTGTCAATCGCCTGTTTGAATTCCTGGAACACAAGATAGAGTGTGTTTGAAAAGCCAGAAGTATTCATAGATTCTTCATACTGTTGGAAGGATATGGTATAATTTTTTATAAATTCTAAAATATTATTTATCACATCACCGGATCGTATATCAAAATAACGATCTATTTCTGCTCTCAGCTCACGATTAATCTGTTGAACGGACCCATCAAGCGTACTCTTTATCACGGATTTTATTTGATTCATCTTAACTTGGTGTTTTTTTATGTTTTTAACTATGTCCTTGGCGCTGTCGGTATCCCGTGTAAGAATATTCTGATTAACAAAGATCCAATGCTCAATTCCGGTTGAAATTATATGAAGACGCTCGAGATGATTTTTTAACAAGAGCGCATAAATTCCCCGAGTCAGTTTATCGTAAAAAGAGATTTCAAAACGCTCTGTTTCAGAGTCTGAGAAGCCTGTTAACTCCTTTTCTTTTTCCCATTGCGCCAGTCGCAGCCGATCTTTTTGAAGCAGGTTTATATTTTGAACTTTAAACAGGTTGAAAAGCGCCGACAAAGAATAAATTTCGGGAGACGGTTTTATTAACTCAAGCTCTTCCTTTACCTTTTCGATGAGGGACTTAAGGTCATGAATCGATTCATGTTCACTAAAATCACAGTTGATAACAAAGAGAATGTTATCCATAATTCCCATTTTTTTTATTAGGTATAGAAATTTGATATCTGCTTCCCGAAGTCCTGTTCTGCTGCTAATCACATAAATGATAAGATTCGTTAAGAGCAGATAATCTTGAATCATTGCTAAATGGAGGGGGTTTGGTGAATCGCTCCCCTGGCAATCTGCAATTTCGATATTACTTTCAATACTCCCTGAATCGATTTCGAGCTGGACATCCTTTAAATAGACCGCTACAGAACCGTCACTCACAAAATTCCAATGCTCTGAAAATAAATGTTCATCATATTGCTTCGCCTCAACCTCCGAGGAAATCATATCTTTTACTTTCTCATATCCTTTAAGGTATGATGCAAGAAGGATACTGTTAACATTACGGGTGCCTTGGGCGATAAGATGTTCAGAGCCAAGAAAGGATAGAGCTTCCTGAAGATCCATCC
Organism: Desulfobacterales bacterium; assembly: GCA_046484425.1. GTDB lineage: Bacteria > Desulfobacterota > Desulfobacteria > Desulfobacterales > UBA11574 > UBA11574. Next base: position 14,025 of record JAWOIY010000244.1, read on the forward strand.
GCTCTTTTTTACGCCGTATATCAAATCTGTCTTTTTCAGTCCGCCAGTCTAAAGATGGAAAGAGAACCAGCGCTTGTTCCATATCTGAGTTGATGTCATCCCAAGTTTTAAACAACAGCTTTGCTTTGAGTTTTTCTCCGCTGTGAACTCGGGTAACGATAGAAGTGACTACACCGGCGCCTCGCTTTAAATATTCTCCTTTGAAGAGTGCGTTGATGAATGTACTCTTGCCGGATTTGATGGCCCCCACAACTGCAACGCGAATGACCTCTTCCGACAGTTGTTTGCGTATAGCGGAATTTGTCTTCTGCCAGACCTCAAATGAGTTATCCACCATTCCGGAAATTGATTTTCCATTGGAGATGAGCTCCGATATGTCCTCACTGATTCTCAGTATTTTTTCCTTAAGCAATTTGTATGTATTTTTTTCAGCCATTGTATTCTATTTGATCGGTCGGAGAGTTTATTATAGGCATTTATATATCAGCGGATTGGGCTTCGCTTTCAGCTACGACCCAACAAGATGGGCAATCTTTTTTAAAGAACGTGTACTGTTTACCCGCTGCCATGTGATACAAAAACCCAAAAAGCACTGTGTATTAGCGAATTTTATTACACTTTATCCGGCGAATTGTCAAAGCGATTTCTCTTTGTCAATTGCGGGGTTTAGCTGAGTCTCACAGTCTTCCGGCCTCGTATCAGATGAAGTTTAAACCCTAATTCCGAAATATTTCATAATTTACAACCCAAGCTTATCTCATATTTTAAGGAAAAGCCTGTTTATTTCTATAATAACCCCGAATTGTTTTCCCAGCCGTTTTTTCGTCAATAAAAACAATAAATTTGCGAACATTGATAACACGTTGTTGATTTGACTTAATTAAGCGCCTAATAATGTTAAATTATTTTTTATTCATCGGGTTTGATGTTTATAATACCTTGTAACATATGAGATTTTATGATATTCATAAAAAAATCAGTTCTACAATCACCAATGAGGAATATTAGATCTATGTCTGAAAAACACCCTGAATGCCCTCTGTATAATCCACTAAATTGCAAAGAATATTACAATCCAAAACTTTGTGCTTTCGTGAGGAAAGATAAAGAATGCCTTAAAAAAAAGAAGCCAAAATCGAAATCAAAATCAAAATAGAACAATTTCACAATGCAAAAAAATACACTGTTTAGCAATATGGAAATGTTTGAATGACTCGAATATTTAGGATGTCTTGAAAGATTTTCAATTTAGGAAGCAAATTTATTGAACGCTAATCCTAAAAGAAAGAATAGGAATGGACGGATTAATAAAATTCAGCCAAATTTTAAAGAATCCTGTAATACAGTGGCTTAAAAAACCTTCTAAATGGCAAATAATCTACGCATGACCCGAGGTATTTAAAATCAAGGCCGGATCTATCCCGATCTTTTTTAAAGACGCTTCCCACCGTTCTTCAATCGGCATATCAAAGATAATATCTTCAAAAACTGGAGAGGTCAGCCACGCATTTTCCTTGATTTCCGACTCCAGCTGGCCCGGTCCCCAGCCGGCACATCCAAGGGCAATGATAAATGATTGCGGCCCGCTGCCCATAGCAACCGACTCTAAAACATCCCTGGTATTGCTTAAAGCAATGGTAGGCGTCACCATAAGACTTCCTTCCCATCCAAATGGAGGACCATGAAGAACAAAAATTTCACCGATATGAACCGGCCCACCGATATGGACCGGGATGGATTTTACGCCGGGGATATACCCAATACCGAGCTCATCAAAGATTTCTTTTACAGACAGGGTAGGATGAACCCTGTTCACAACAATTCCTACAGCCCCGGCTGGAGTATATTCGCAAATACACGTTACCGTCTGAAAAAAATTATGATCAACCAATAAAGGCATGGCCATTAGGAACCGCCCCTTAAAAGAATCAGGGAAATTGTTTTCCATTTTTTACTCCGTTATTATTTCATCCACCTTTGGTCAGGTAAGATCTTTATAAAGAATACTTTTATATTCGACACTTGTCAAGAATACAGAACCGAACATTTTTTATTTGACTCTTGAGACGGTTAAACATAAAAATTTTTTATTAACCTGAGATTTATAAATATTATTTTTTATAAGAATCATCTTCCAAAGAGCTGGTCGATTGATAAGGGGCCAAGGGTTAAAGCATTCGTAAGAGTTTAGTCTTTTGAAAATGAATCGCTTCAGGTGTGCCTAAATTTTTTCTGAAAGCTAAACAGTTACAAGGGTTCGAGTGAAATGGAAATTAAAGCAAACAAAATTTCGAAGATGAGAAAAGACGCAATCGAAATATTTTATAAGGCTCTAGAGACGGTTCAGGCCGATACCGCCATCCGGCGTCATTGCAAATTCGATGGTGAAAGGCTTCTTGTCGGTCATCGGGCATATCATCTCGAAAGATATAAAAATCTGTTTGTGGTAGGTTCCGGAAAAGCGACAGCCTCCATGGCTTCGGCCTTGGAAGATTTAATTGGTGATAAAATTACGGACGGCATCATCACTGTAAAATACGACCATGTGGCTGATTTAAACCATATTAATCTCATAGAGGCAGGCCATCCTTTACCTGATGAAAATGGTCAATATGGAGCTGTTGGCATCCTGAATCTTTTGAATAAGGCAGAAAAGGACGATCTCGTGTTATGCCTTATTTCCGGAGGTGGGTCCGCTTTGATGCCACTCCCCTATAACGGTCTTACCCTAAAGGACAAACGGGACACCATCCGGATACTCCTTTCCTGTGGTGCTACCATCCATGAAATAAATTCTATAAGAAAACATACGTCTAAAATAAAAGGCGGCAGGCTTGCTTGTGCGGCATATCCAGCCACGATTGTTACACTTATACTTTCGGATGTTGTGGGGGATGACCTCGACGTTATCGCGTCGGGTCCTACTGTTCCCGATTTAAGCTCTTTTCACGATTGCATGAAAATTTTTCAACGATACGACATCATACACAAAATACCCAAAAACATCCTGAACCACATTGAATCAGGGATTTCAGGCAGAATTCCAGAAACACCCAAACCTGCTGACCCTGCTTTTGAAAGAACGCACAATTTGGTTATCGGGAGTAACATCGAGTCCTTGATGACAGCTAAAGAAAAGGCCGAGAGCCTGGGATATAATGTACTTCTCCTGTCTTCAATGATCGAGGGCGAAACCCGTTATGTCGCGCAAGTCCACGGCGCAATCGCGAGGGAGATCATTAAATCCGGCAACCCTCTTGCGCCACCGGTTTGTATTCTTTCCGGAGGTGAAACCACGGTAACTGTTGCAGGAAAAGGCCTTGGAGGACGAAATCAGGAATTTGCCCTTTCTGCCGCTATAGATATTTCCGGTAAGGAAAATATCGTCATACTGAGCGGCGGCACTGATGGTACCGACGGTCCAACTGATGCAGCCGGGGCTATTTCTGATACACTCACCCTGAAACGCGCCAAGGAAAGGGAATTGGATCCTTATCATTTTCTCTCAAACAATGACGCATATCATTTTTTTCAGAAACTGGACGACCTGTTTGTAACAGGCCCGACCAACACCAACGTAATGGATCTGAGGATTGTACTGGTCACTTAATTTTTT
>JAWOIY010000081.1:0-12562 GCA_046484425.1 Desulfobacterales bacterium
GATCAATTGGGATCTGCGGAACTGGAAAAAATTCTTCCAAACATTCAAGACCTCAAGATGGTTGTCACTGAATTGGAAGACAGGATTCATCAGCTCAGGGTGGAATGCCCTCTGGAATGGAAGCCGATAAGGGACGAAATTGAGGGTGTCAAGGGCAACTTAACCAATACATATGACGAAGTCATTGATTACATTGGTGGAAGAGCCGCGCCTGTAGATGTACCGGGCTAAACTTTAAGAACTGATACGTATATAGTTAATTGTTTTTAACTGTTCGATAATCTGGATCTGCCGGGTTGTCGGACAGTTTTTTAAACTGCTGTTTTGGCATCGAATCTTAATGCTATCAAAACATCATCTGGTCGATCTTTTTTCTTATTTTTCAATATAATTTTTCTGCCCTATAGCTAAGGACTAAATTAAACTTTGATACGGCCAACTTATTACCCTTGGCTTTCACTTCGACCGTAATGTTGAGATTAGTAAGGCACGACGTGATTAAATTTACAGCGATGTAAGTATGATAATTGTCAAGAATATCGGATATTCAGGCGTCCGAAGGACTTGAATAGTGAAAAAGCGACTTTCGGTTCCATTCATCATGAGTAAGTTGAGTAAGTGCTTCAACACTTCTGACTCCGGTTATACATCGATGACGGAGCAGGTTATGCACTACTGGAACCATGATAATTTCGGTTTTCTTCGGAATGTCTGTGACAAACGTTAAAAACCACCATAACGATCGCCAGCTTCATTCTCTCATGCAAAGACAGTTGAAAAATATCAAGGCTGATGGTTTTTTTAGAATGTCGCCCTGCTAGCGATAAACAAAACCGAATTAATACATAACACCATATTATTCAATCATGAAATAAAGTTGCTGAAAAACAAAACATTACCATATCTCTTCAAGAAATCAGATATTATTTTAAAATTACAATTGAGTTGAAAAAGCGATGTTGAGGAGTAGGAATTGAATAAGGCTGTTAAGGAAAAGAGAGGCATATGTGGCATTTGCAGCGCAGGATGCTGGATTGTCGCTGAATATAATGCCCAAGACCGCATTATCAAGGTCCGACCCGATGAAGGCACGCCCATGGGAATGATTTGTAAGATAGGAGAGCATGCCTCTGAAATTATATATTCTGAAAATCGATTAAAACATCCTTTAAAGCGAAAAGGCCCAAAAGGCACATATAATTTTGAACCGATTTCTTGGGATGATGCTTACAACATTATCGTAGAAAAATTCGAGCAGATTAAAAACACTAACGGGCCTGAAGCTACAGCGATATATACTGGTGTTGGATCATTTGAACTTGGATTTTGTGATATTTATCAGCCAAAGGACGTGGCAGTCTCTTCAGCCAGTAGTGTATTGTTTCCATTTGGTTCCCCAAATACCATGGGGGTTGGCGCGCTTTGCTATGTATCCTATGGAATGATTGCGCCTCACCTGACCATGGGAAAAATGCTCATTGATATGTTCAATGATATTGAAAATTCCGAGTTGATTGTTGTCTGGGGAACAAACCCTGCAACAGATCTACCTCCCATTGACATGAAACGAATCATGGAAGCAAAAACCAGAGGCGCCAAGGTGGTTGTCATCGATCCTCGTAAAACAACGACAGCTAAACTGACTGATGCCCAGTGGATTCCAATTCGCCCAGGCACCGATGGAGCGCTTGCGCTCGGATTGTGCCATGTGCTTATCCAAGAAGAGCTTTATGATGATAAATTTGTAAAAGAGTGGACCATAGGATTTGATGATTTCTCCAGTTATGTGCAGCATTTTCGACCCGAAGTTGTGGAGCGGATTACCGGTATTCCAGAGTCAACTGTTATAAACTTTGCAAGAGACCTTGTAAAAGCAAATGGCGCCACAAAACTCATGTATACCGGCATGGAATATAGCCATACTGGCGTTCAAGGAATACGGGCTTCATTTGTTCTATGGGCATTGGCGGGGCAACTTGATGTGCCTGGCGGGCTATGTTTTTTCATGCCGAACAACCAATTCCCCATAAACCGGAATGAACACATTCCAAATCCTGGAGAGATAAACTATCGTATAGGAGCTGATCATTTTCCTATTTACATTAAATATCGTGATGAAGCCCATGCTATTGCATTGCCTGAATCTGTATTAAATGGGAATCCATACCCGATACAGTCATTAATCATTCTTGGTGGATCAATCATCACATCATGGCCAAATCCTTCGCTCTGGAAAAAAACACTGAATGCTTTAGATTTTTTAGTTTGCATTGATCGTCAATTTACTGCTGATGCTGCTTATGCAGATATTATATTACCTGCTACAACCTACTTTGAAATTGAAACTTACATGGTGTATGGATCCCTTTTTAGAATCCGAGAAAAAATGATTGACCCGGTTGGGGAAGCGCGGAGCGATATTTTTATTCTGTCTGAACTGGCAAAAAGACTCGGATATGGAGATCTATATCCCCAAAATGAAGACGAACTATTACGGCATGTACTTAGAGGTTCCGGCCATACGCTTGAAGAAGTAAGAGCTGCCGGGGGAATGGTGTCCATTGAAACTCGTATGATGGAATATAAAAAGTGGAGGTCCGGGCTTTTACGAAAAGATGGAGAATCTGGATTTGATACTCCTTCAGGAAAATTTGAAATTTCTTCAACTATATTGAATGAATATGGCTATAACCCCTTGCCGGAATATACAGAACCCAGAGAAAGCCCTCTTTCAAGATTAGATCTCATTGAGAAATTCCCACTTGTGTTTAATTCAGGCAGCAGGAGTCGTACAGGATTTCATACCCAACACCACGGTATTAGAGGACTCAGCAATAAAAGACCTGAACCCACAGTAACGATTAATTACATTGATGCAAAAAAGCGTAACATTAAACCAGGTGACATGGTAATAATTTCTACACCAAGGGGTTCGGTAACCATGCGGGCTATTGTTACAGAAGATATTGTCCAAGGTGCCATTGACGCAAATCATGCATGCGGCAGTCCCATTGGCCCAAAAGCCTGGAAAAATGTAAATATAAATGAACTCACAGATATAGACCAGCATGATCCCATATCTGGCTTCCCCGTATACAAGTCGTTGCTTTGCGATGTACAAAAAGAAAATAGCGAAATATCGCGTCCCATTATCGATACAGATGAAATTACCGAAGATGAACTGAACTATAATAAACATAAAGCCCCTTCTCGCTTGGTATACTTAGACAACAATGCAACCACACCCATGAGAAAACAGGTCAAAGAATATATGGTTTCATTAATGGATTCCTTTGGAAATCCATCAAGTATTCATGAATCTGGAAGGCAGGCAAAATCGGTTGTTGAAATTGCCAGAAGACAGATTGCCCAGGTTTTAAATACGACGCCTCGCAGAATAGTTTTTACCGGTTCAGGATCCGAGGCTAATAACCTGGCCATTAAAGGTGCAGCATACGCTCTGAATAAAGTCGGGCGCATTATTACTTCAAGCATTGAACATCCTTCGGTTCTGGATACCTGTCAGTGGCTCACGTCATTAAATTATGAAATAGTATACGCTCCTGTGGATGATCAGGGTATCTTGCGACCTGAAACCCTAAAAAATCTCATAAATAAGGATACGGTACTTGTAAGTGTAATGCTGGCAAATAACGAAACAGGCGTGATTCAACCTATAAAATCCCTCGTGAAAATTGCCCATCAATATGATGCACTTTTTCACTGCGATGCGGTTCAAGGTTTTGGCAAGATAAAAGTGGATGTAAAAGATCTGGGCATAGATCTTCTGACAGTATCATCTCATAAAATCTATGGTCCAAAGGGGGTTGGTGCATTATACATCAAAAATGATGAAATTATTGTTCCATTGTTAAACGGTGGGGGTCATGAACGTGGATACCGGGCTGGAACAGAAAATGTTCTGGGCATTGCCGGATTTGGAAAAGCTGCTGAGTATATTCCAAAGAGTTTGAAAAAATCAAAAATTGTAGAAAAACTCAGAGATAAATTAGAACAAGGTATTTCAGAAATATTTCCTGATTATCGCATCAACGGACACCGTGAAAAAAGACTTCCCAATACTTTGAACGTCACTTTACCTGGATATCGTGGGGAATCCGTTGTGTTAAGCATGGATAGGAGCGGCGTACAATTTTCTTCAGGATCTGCTTGTAAATCCGGTTCATCAAAACCTTCTCACGCACTGCTTGCAATTCATCTTTCAGAAGAAGAGGCCCATTGTGCCCTAAGATTTTCTTTAGGTCACGATACATCTGAAAAAGATATTGAATACACAAAAGATATGTTAGAAAAGATGGTGTCTCAATCAAAAAATATTGTTCGGTTTGTACCTTGTAAATAATATAAGTTCAGACAAGTAAGGTGTTTTATGAAACTTCATGCAAAAAAAATAACTTATTGTCAAGAATTTCACTGCAAATTTGTAGAAGAATTTGCCGATGATGTTGATAAAGGCCTTTCAAGTCAAGAGAAGTATCTTCAGTGTAAATATATTTACGATGATTATGGTTCTGAACTATTTAAAAAAATCATGACCCTACCTGAATACTATCTCACCCGTTGTGAAATTGAAATTCTCGAAAAAGAAAAAGATCGTGTGGCAAATATTTTTAAAGATGATCCATTTAATCTTATTGAACTGGGCGCAGGAGATGGGAAAAAAACCAAAATATTATTAAAACACTTTATGATAAGAAACCTCAACTTCTGCTACACCCCAATTGATATTTCTGAATCCGCTGTAGAAGAGCTTATTGATTGCCTAACTAAACACATTCAAGGGCTTAAAGCATCAGGACTTATAACCGAATATTTTTATGGCCTCAAACATTTGTCAGCCATGGACAATAAGAAAAAAGTGGTTCTTTTTTTAGGTTCTAATATTGGCAACATGAGTCCGAGCGAAGGAAAAAATTTTTTAATCAAATTATGGAATTCTCTGAATCACGATGATTTTATTCTTATTGGTTTTGATCTAAAGAAGAACATAAAAAAACTTATTCGTGCCTATAATGATGACTATGGTATTACCGCTGAATTTAATAAAAACCTACTTTATCGAATCAATAAAGAGCTTGGCGGAAAATTTGATACAGATAAATTTGAATATTTCAGCACCTATGATCCTCAGATCGGCGCAATTAAAAGTTTTTTGATCAGCACGGAGGAACAAAAGGTTTACATTGATGCAATTAAAAAGCACATCTACTTTAGTAAATATGAAGCAATACATACAGAGTCTTCATATAAGTACGATAAAGAAGATATAAAAGATCTTGCGGAAAATAATGGGTTTAAAATAGAAAAAAACTATTTTGATAGGAAAAAATATTTTACCAATTCTCTTTGGAGAGTTGTTAAAATATAATCATTTATAACAACCATAAGGAGATACATAATGAAAGCAACATGGAATAATACAGTCATTGCCGAGAGCAACAAAACAATCGTCATTGAAGGCAACCATTATTTTCCACCTGATTCAGTGAATATGGAATTTTTTGAGGAATCTGACTTGCACACGACATGTCCTTGGAAAGGGGTTGCCAGTTACTATACAATTAAAATCAATAATCAAAAAAACGAAAATGCCGCATGGTATTATCCAGACCCAAAAGAAAAAGCACAACAAATAAAAAACTACGTTGCATTTTATGGATCAGTTAAACTTTTTGAATAAGAATGGAATTAAAAACTATGCGTATTTACCTTGTTCGACATGGTGAGACCGAATGGAACAAGATCCGGCGATTTCAAGGTAGGAACAATATGCCGCTGAATCAAGAAGGAAGAAAACAGGTCAGAGCCCTGGCATTGGCACTAAAAAATAAACCCCTGGTAGCTATATATACCAGTCCTCTTATTCGAGCGCTTGAGACTGCACGCCTGATAAATGTCTTCCACCCTTCAACGCCAATATTTGAAGAAAAGGGTTTTATTGAAATGGACTTGGGTGAATTCGATGGAATGAAAGTCCAGGATTGGGCTGAAAAATATCCAGATATTCGGAAAGCATGGAATGAAAATCCGGCCTCCGTCAAAATGCCGGGTGGTGAAAGTCTCAAAGAAGTTCAGGATCGGGCAAAAAAAACTCTGGAACGTATCATAAGAATCCACTCCTCGGATGACACAATATTGATAAGCAGTCACAATTTTGTGAACCTTACGATATTATGCGATTTATTAAAAATCCCCCTCCATAGATTTAGAGAACTGCGCCAGGAAAATGCAGCATTCAACGTTATCTGTAGAAAAGGGAATCGATTTTATGTTGAATTGGTGAATGAAGGGTCCCATCTTGAAAAACAAGAGGAATAAAATGCCAATAAAAGTAGAAAAGCCGACAACTATAAAATCCGCAGGCAATAAACCAAAAGAGATTAAAGAATATATTGGAAGAGTTAATTCAAATACTGATGAAATAAGTATTGCTCGCATGAAAAGTCCTGCCGGATGGATTGAACCTGGTCAAACTCCAGAGTTTAATGAATATACAATCGTCTTAAAGGGAATGTTAAGAGTAAAAACCAAAGATGAAATTATTGATATTAATGAAGGAGAAGCTATTATCACTCAAGTCAGAGAGTGGGTACAATACAGTACACCAACTCCTGAAGGAGCAGAATACATAGCTGTCTGCTGTCCAGGATTTTCACCTGAGGCAGTTCACAGAGATAGTGAACCATAATGATATAATAAGTCCTTGGAGATTGAACGATTACCCTAAATCGCTTTTTTAGCTTGCAGAATTTTGAGATGTGCAAAATAAAACATGGTTGGTACAGAGATTGTGAAAATTTTCTTTTAAGGAAAAAGATTAACTAATAGGATTTATTATGTTTAATTATCCCTATCTTGTAGAATTACTGTCACCGAAAAGATCGGCTGGCGATCAGGTTGAGGACCTCCTGGATAGATTTGCTGAGCGGTATCAAAGAATTATTAATGCTGGGTATGGAATATCTATACCGGACAACCCAATGGGACAACCAAGGTTTGGTGCACTGGAGAGCATTGATCTAAGAGGCCTTTCGGTCAATCCCGAGAAGATTGTGATGAATTTGAACACGTTCCATACAAAAAGTGGGCTTGACGGGTTGTTACAAAAAGCAGCTAAGGCAAACTTGAAATATCTTCTCGTTGTTAGAGGTGACGGCGGGCCCCTGTTGCCCAAACTCGACTCCAAAAGCATCGGCGGCAAACGGAGCGTTGCAATCTCAATTGATTTGATCCGATACATTAACACGCAATATCCTGATCAATTCATAACGGGGGCAGCCTTTAACCCTTATAACCCAATGCCTTTTGAATTAAATCGAATGAAGCAAAAGATAGATGCTGGTGCAAAGTATTTGGTTACCCAGCCGATCACCGGAAAAGACGAAAACGTTGACAAACTTAAAGATTTTAACATTGCTGTCGTGGTTGAAGCTTGGATGTCGAATAACATCGATCTTCTTTACAAAAGTATTGGTAAAGAGAAAGATGAAAAGGCAGAAAAATATGACCCTGTCGAAAATCTAAAAGCGCTCCACGAATATTACCCGGAGTGCTGTGTATATCTCTCAATGCTAAGTTTCAAGCAGGATTGGAAGGAAATTTTACCGAGGCAATCAACATAGAATTCGTTGCCACATTTTGTTATCTTAGGACCACCTTATTTTATTAAAAATATTTTCTTTGGTAAGAGTGCTTGTAACATATGGTAAAAATAATTCAAAATGAGGAGGTTTAACGTTATGGATCCGACTATAGATCGCAGTGTTTTTCGTGATTTAAGTTATGGTCTTTACATTGTTACATCTAAGGATGAAGACCGAATGAATGGTCAGATTGTGAACACAGTTATACAGGTCACTTCGGAACCACCTCGAATAGCGGTCATTATTAACAAAAACAATTACACTCATGAACTCATTTTGAAAAGTAAAGTATTTTCAGCATCGGTCTTAGATGAATCCGCACCTATGACTTTTTTGGGGCCTTTTGGCTTCAGATCGGGAAGGGATTTTGACAAATTGTCCAAAGTATCTTTCAAAGAAGGGATTACAGGATGCCCCTTGATCACTGAGCATGCATTATCTGTCTTAGAGGCTGAAGTCATTAATCAAGTTGATTTAGGGACTCACACGGTTTTCATTGGAAATGTCGTTAGGAGTGAGGTCTTGAACGAAGGAACGCCTCTAACCTATCAATACTATCATAAGGTGCTCAAAGGCAAGTCGCCCCCGAATGCGCCAACTTTTGAAGCAAAAAAATGATTTCTTAAATATATAAAACTGAAATGTGAACGAGGAGGTAAAGATGCTTAAGTTGGGCGAAAAAGGAGCCATATTGCAGCGAGATAACAAAACATATGCTGTAGCGCCCCATATACCATGCGGCGTAATCACTCCCGAGCTACTTCGCAGGATTGCAGATGTTTCCGAAAAATATAATGCCAAGACCATCAAAATTACCGGGGCAGCGCGTATTGCCATTGTTGGAATTGAGGAAAAACATATCGATCAGGTGTGGGATGAACTGCAACTAGAAAAAGGGGCGGCAGTGGGGTTGTGTGTTCGCAGCGTCAGGGCTTGTCCCGGGACCACATTTTGCAAGGTGGGCCGCCAGGATGCTCTGGGCATCGGTATGGAGCTGGACAAGCGCTATCATGCAAAGGAGTTGCCCGGCAAATTCAAGATGGCGGTGTCAGGTTGTCACTTGAGCTGTGCCGAGTCATGGGTGAGAGATATTGGCCTGATCGGGAAAAAGGATGGCTGGACGGTCGTCATCGGCGGCAACGTAGGTGCCGAACCACGGATCGCCGATGAAATCGTGTCGGGTCTGGATGATGCCGAGGTATTGCAGGTTGTCGATAAACTTGTCCAGTGCTATCAGGAAAATGCAGAGAAGCGTGAACGCCTCGGCAAAACAATCGAGCGAATTGGAATGACTCCCTTTGAAGATGCCATAAAATAGAAGTTTGACCTGACGGGTTGTTTGTCATAATAATTTCAAAAACATTTTGTTTACTTAGAAATAAGTGTAAGTTTTGTTCGTGAACTGCCGGCTGACCCTGAAACAACCAACCGTCCTCGCCAGGTGACAGGGGCGTGTTACACATTCGTACAGCCCAAACGTGTCGCTGAACCGAAGCTGGCTGCCTTTTCCCGGGAAGTGGCGACACTGCTGGACCTTTCTGTAGAAACCTGTGAATCCGATGAATTCCTAAATGTTTTCGTCGGCAATCGTATTCTGCCAGGCATGTCGCCCTATGCTACCTGTTACGGCGGCCACCAGTTCGGCACCTGGGCCGGACAACTGGGCGACGGCCGCGCCATTAATTTGGGTGAAATCATCAATCAACGGTCAGAACGCTGGGCTCTACAAATCAAAGGCGCAGGCCCCACACCATATAGACGCGCAGCAGACGGTTTAGCGGTGTTACGCTCTTCTGTGCGTGAATTTTTATGCAGCGAAGCCATTATGATCCCAACTGGACCCCGAACACCACCGACGCTATCGGCCGTCGCTATTGCTTTGGTAATCAGCCGCAAATAGCCCACTGGAACCTCGTTCAGCTGGCCAATGCCATCTATCCGTTGATTGGCAAGATTGAACCCCTGCAACAGGTATTGGATGTTAATGCGCAATATTTTCAAGAGGGTTGGCAGGCCATGATGGCCCAAAAACTGGGCTTAAAGACTTACGAGCCCGCCACGGATAAAGCGTTATTCGCCGAGCTTCTTGCAATCTTGCCTTTGGTTGAGACGGATTATACGATTTTTTTTTGTCGGTTGGCCATGATCGATGTTAATGTCGAATCCCTTGGCGATATCCGTGATGAAACACTCATGGCTCCGCTGATGCCCCGTATTACGTTTCAGAACAGTTGACACACGAGTATCGAACGCAAATCGGGAGTTGGCTGCGCGACTATTTGATACGCCTGGCAAAGGACAATACTTCTCATGAGGCGCGACGCCGGCGCATGAACTCCGTCAACCCCAAATACGTGCTGCGAAACTACCTGGCCCAATTGGCCATCGACAAGGCTGAACAGGGTGATTTTTCACTGGTGAACGAATTGCTGGAGGTCATGCGATATCCTTACGATGAACAACCAGACAAGGAAGAATTTGCGAAAAAACGACCGGATTGGGCCCGTCACCGGCCTGGCTGTTCGATGCTGTCTTGCAGCTCTTGATCCGGGGGGAAATCTAAGCAAAATCAGCAGGGCACCCATAAAAGTGCGCGTGAAGCACGCCATTCCTTACGTTTGATATTTATGGTTGATATCTGCGATTCTGTCCACTATCAAGAGCTTCAATTTTCTGTGAGAACTTAATATCGTATTACCACAAAGCGATTTAGAGGTTTTGTGTTTAGAAAGTGGGTTAAAATGAAAAAGAAAATGCGCGTTATGAGCCAAAAACCATTCAACGCAGAAACCCCAAACCAGTATCTTCGTTCATGGATCACAGCCAATAAAGTGTTTTTCGCTCGTAATCAGGGTCAAATACCTGAAAAACCAATTCCGTTATCTGACTGGTCACTAACTATCGAAGGAGAAGTAAATAAACCTTTAGTTTTGAGCTTCGATGAGATCTATCGTATGCCCAAAGCAATTGTTTCCAACACGATTGAATGTTCCGGAAATAGCCGATCTTTATTTGAGCAAAAGGCCACTGGAAATCCCTGGACAATCGGGGGAGTTGGTAATGCCGTCTGGGGAGGGGTTTGGCTCAGGGAGTTGCTCGATAGATCCGAACTAAAGGCTAACTCGCACCATGTAGCTTTTGAAGGTCTGGATAAACCGTTGAGCTCAGCTCAAATTAAATTTATTCGCAGCATTCCTTTAGAAAAAGCGCTATCTTCATCACTTCTCGCCTATGAGATGAACGGTGAAGCCCTGCCTCTTAAGCATGGGTATCCTCTGCGAGCATTGGCCCTTGGTTGGACAGGGGCTAATTGTGTTAAGTGGTTACATAAAATTACCGTTTTGGACCGGCCGTTTGAAGGTTTTTATATGGATAAGGTTTACCGAAAATTTCAAAAGGGGCAGGACCCCAAGACCGGCGAAGTTGTAACAGGAATAAATTTAAAATCCATCATTACCCAGCCGGAGCAGTCTGAAAAACTTGGGGCAGGACTCGTTACGGTTTTGGGAGCAGCTTATGCCGGCGAGGCGAAGGTTGAGCGGGTTGTCATATCGGTGGATAATGGAAAGACATGGCATGCTGCAACATTTATTGGGCCTGACGAACCTTATGCTTGGCGACAATGGCAATTCTTGTGGTCCGTAAAAGAAAAAGGCGAATACACCCTTATGTCGCGCGCAACCGATACCCAAGGCAATCAGCAGCCAATGAATGCAGATTGGAATGTGCTAGGCTACGGAAATAACGGTGTACGTGAACATGCTGTTACAGTCCAAATTACCTTCTGAATTTTTCATGAAAATTGATAATAATTTTTAAGATGATTTTTTTTCGGGACATCTTTCTCACTCAATCGCTTGAAACTTCTTCATGAATTTCCTGTCAATATAATTCTTGATGATAAAGGCGAGTCTTCCGCCGAATGTCAGCCACTTTTTTCGCAAAACCCCTTTTCCACCGCCCATATTAAATATCAACAGATAGTCGCCGCCTGGAGTGAAAATCTGAAACGGTTTTTCTTCCAGCGCAGCCATAAGATTTTTGTATAAAACCGGATTTTGACGAACGGCATAGACTCCCACCTTATCCAGGGGTTGGTCCTGAAAATAAATACAATCGCCGCCGCCGAACATTTCTGGATAGGCGGTACTCTGTAAGTAGGCATTGACCAGCATCCCCCCATCCGGTCCGGTGGGGATGCCTGATCTTTCAAATATGGCATTTGGCTTAACGCCGATGGCCAGAAAGATCAAATCCAGATCGTACCGCTCTCCGGACTCCAAGTTGATGCCATCAGGATCAATTGTTTGAACGAATCCGTTTGTATAGATTTCTACACCATGACTTTTAAGGGATTTTTCAATCCGGGCTCTCACTCCCTCCGGATAATTGGCCATCAGACGGCTGCCTGCAAAAATTTTTACACGGGGTTGGTTTACGCCATACTCGGATGTCAATTGCCAGATATTCCCAGCAATCTCCACGGAAGAAGGTCCGCCCCCAATAATACCGATAGTGGTCGATTTTTGTGAAGCCAGCTCCTTGATTCTGGCTTGAGCTTCCATGAGTTTCTCAATGGGTTTGACCGGGTAAATATTTTCGGTAACTTCCGAAAGGTTCAACCGAGGCACATAGCTGCCAGCGTTGAAGGAAACCACATCGTAACGAACGGTTTCTCCGGATTCCAATTCAATTAGTCTCTCATCGGGTCTGACACGAACAGCTTTCCCCAATACAAAAACACCACCCTGTTTTTCCACCACATGTTTGGTGGCAAACCGGATATCGGATGGAGAATAGGTCCCTCCCAGCATACCGGGTCCCATTCCGGAATAATAATGGTGTTCGGAGGGGCCGATGACCGTTAACCGATGGCCTTTTCCTACAAAAGCATTAAT
>JAWOIY010000108.1:0-9713 GCA_046484425.1 Desulfobacterales bacterium
TTCCTTAACTTTAGCTCACTTTAAACTTTAGCTCACTTCTAACTTCATCATAAATACGTAGCCGTGTTTACGAATACATGTACTAAGATTCTTTCATGGAAGATCCGGATGAACCTGTGTACCCCATGCGCTAAGGTTCCCTGAAATGAACGCGATGACTTTCCGGTGTATTTCCTGCCCATTACCATCCACAAACATCGGTTTGCCAAATTTAATATGAAGTTTTTTGTCGGGATTGACGGCGCCCATGTCCTTAATGATTCTTCCATTACCTTGAAAATCGGTCTTTAATGCAACGGACACCACCGGGACACCGGCCCGTTGTGCCAACTTGACACCCAATGAATTAAACGTCGTCTCGTCGAATATGGCACTTCTGGTGGCCTGAGGGAAAATGATAATGGAACAGCCATGGGAGATTAAAGCCACGCCTTGACCTATCACCGTCTTTAAGTCTTGTCTGGGATTGTCCCGTGTGACGGCAATGGGATGGATGGCTCTTATGATCGTGCCGAGAACCGGATACCGGAGCAGTCCTTCCTTGACCACAAAAGTGACTTTGCCGAACGCAAGTAGTATGCAAGGAAGGATCAGCGTGTCGAGAAGGCTCATGTGGTTGGCGACATAAACAACCGGCCCCTTATGGTCGGTAAGCGCTTTAAGTCCGGCTACATAAAACTTTCCGCCTGCTGATTCAACAATTTTAAGGACACCAAGCGATCCCTTTGCCCAGGTTTTACCTTCATAAGGCCGCTTTCTTGTGGTCATGCTTTCCGCCAGAATGATATGAAAGAGCTGAATATAGTATATCAGCGTGGCCCAGCTGTGAAATTTTTCCACAAGAAAACGACGTTTTCGGGAGCTGTTATAGGCGTATTCGGTTTTAAGAAGATGCCAGAATTGATCTACAGTCATTTCCCCTTCTCGATTTGGTTGGGTGTGGGATCAATATCGGAAATGTTTTACCCATCCGCTTAAAAACCGGATCGTCTGAACTTCATCGGATTTCAAGAAGCCAAACGGCTACCTTCTTCAAAACGGGAGAATAGGCGTTCCAGACGGCGCCTTTGTTGTTTCACACAGGTTGAGATAGACGCCAAGTTTTCACCTGGATATGGGGGCTTTTGGGCAATTTCAAGGCAATAATCAAGTCCTTCTTCAAGATTTTTTTTCCATTCAAGCAATGTGTCGATTTCTTTTGTGGTGTAAGAAGACGCCAATACCATCTTTTCAAAATAGTCCATATACATCTCAATTTCTTTGGCGAACATATGGGGCCGTTCTGGTGGAACCAGAGATATACCTCTTCCATAAATATGGTCTACCATCTTTTTTAGCGTGTAAATTTTGTTGAACCATTCTATATTGGGTCCCGGGCATATCGATTGTGGTGTGTTTTGTTCCTCTGCTATTTTCAATGCGATGAGTGCTCCGCTTCCTAAATGGTCACAGATGCAACTTTTTACCACAACTTTTTCGATGAGTTTTGCCTTTTCATCCGTTGAAATATCCATATTTTCGATTTGTTTTATTTTTGCCGCTTGATATTTCCGTGATGCCAAACAGATCGGTTTTTCGGTAAATTCGGTATTGGATACTAAAATATGTTTACGACACGGAGAACCGGGGCGGTCTTCCATGGCTCTTTTTCGGGTCCATAATTCCGATCCGGTCCCGCGGACGTTATTGAAGGGGATGTTTAAGGGAGAAACATCACTCAAGTAAAGGTCCTTTGCACGGGCCTGCCGCAAGAGTTCACGTGTGGAATCATCCACGCAGGTTACTTCGGGAACCAGAAGAAAGGGACTGGCCCATCCAGTTAAATCCATACCGAAGTCCTTCCTGAGCCTGCTCACTTCGCCATGGTTGCCGATTCCTCCCTGAACCGTGATCAGTGGATGGACTTCCATTACGGATTCAGGATATTCCCGCCCCATTTTTTTATAGTATTTTTTTATGAGGGGTTTAAATTCCGCAGCAAGGCGTTTACGTTTTTCCTTAAATTCTTTAAGGAGTTTCGGAAGTAAAATTCCATTGGAAGGGAAAGCATGTCCACCGCAGTTCAGCCCGGACTCGATGCGGAATTCATAAACTTCGAGTCCTTTTTTGGCTAAAAATTTACCTTGAATTAAGGCAGATCGGAAATCACTCACTTTGAGAATAATTCGTTTCTTGGTCCGGCCCATTTTGTCTCTGTAAAAATCACGGAATTTGGTCATATAACTATACAGACGCTGATTAATACCTGCTGAAAATATAATCGAAGATTGAAGGGAGCTGTTTGCATAGCCTCTGAGTCCTGCTTTGGCATCTGTAAATTCTTCGTCAAGGGGATTGCCGTTTTTATCAAAATGGATGCGATCCAGATTGACCATAATATTGACATCAATCGAACCGGGTTTCATTTTGAGTGTCAGATCTTTTTCTATGACATTTCTTTCATGACCGGCGTTCATTTTGAGCAATGTGGTATATTTTTGTTTCAGAATCGAGTCGTCGGGCAAAAGTTCAAAATATTTTTGTTTATTGTTGTTTTCGAAAAAAGGCTGCTTTTTTATCTCTTCCATTTTTATTTGAACAATCTTGTGGACGGTATCGAGGTAAGATGAAATTCGCTTTGCCCGGCCGTCTTCTTCGTTTTTGGCGATTTCAACATAAGAAAGACCGTACTTTTCAGAATAATATTTTCGAATATTTTCCAGGAGAAGGTCATCGACAAGGGATATGACGGATGAAATGCCAAACGGTGCAACGCGGATGGGGGTGTCCACGGAATGCCCGGTACCCATTACAGGAATATGAAAACTGTGAATAGAATCTATCATATGAATAATATTGTTTTTATAAAAATTTCGGTGTACTTACCAGCGCAAAAGAACAGAACCGTAAGTCAGTCCTGCTCCAAAGGCATCCAGCAGGACCGTCTGTCCGTTTTTGATTCGTCCGTCTCTATTGGCTTCGTCCAACACCGTGGGGATGGTTGCAGCAGAAGTATTGCCGTAACGATCCACATTCAAAAGAACTTTTTCCATCGGAAGTTCAATGCGTTGGGCGACTGCTTCTATGATTCGACGGTTGGCCTGATGGGGGACAAACCAATCGAGATCGTCGGTTGTCATATGATTCTTCTTCAAGGCATCAAGGGCAAAGTGGGCCAGTGTTTTCACCGCAATCTTAAAGATTTCCTTGCCTTTCATCTTCATTTTATGAAGTTTTTGAGCGTATCTTTCAGGGGTTACTTCCATATTTGATCCGCCGGCAGGAACATACAGAACGTTACCTAGATTCCCGTCAGAAAGCAGACGGCTGTACAAAATCCGCCGGCTGGAATCCGAAGGGATCTGTTCGACAATCGCCGCTCCGGCACCGTCTCCAAATAAAATACATGAATTACGGTCTTCCCAGTTGATAATGGGGCTAAGAACTTCTCCTCCCACAACCAATGCCGTTTTTACCTGTCCGGATCGAATGAATTTTTCGGCCGTCACCAGTCCATAAAGAAACCCACAACAGGCTGCATTAATATCCATGGCCCAGGCCCGATGGGCGCCCAACTTATGCTGAAGCCAGCAACCCGTGGACGGAAGTGGTGTATCCGGCGAGCAGGTGGCGTAAAGAATCTGATCAATGTCTTCCGGTGACTTACCCGCCATTTCCAGCGCTTTTTGTGCTGCTGAAAAGCCCAGGGAAGAATTTTGTTCCGCGAGGTTGTCAGGGTCTGAAAGTCGCCGCTCTAAAATGCCGGTTCTCTCACGTATCCATTCGTCGCTGGTTTCAATTCCTGATTCAGCGAGTTTTTCAACAATATTGTTGTTGCTGACACGATTTCTGGGGAAGGCAGATCCTGTCCCCGTAATCCTTGCTGCAAAATCCATAATAATAGTTAGTTTTTAATGATAATCGCTTTCAAACTCATTCCATAATGAATGAATTATTCTTTATTTTAGCACAGAAAACCGGGTCCTTCCCAGCAGTGCGGGATTTTTAATGGGCCCGGGGTCTTATTCAGATGTCGTCAAATCGTTGAGTGAAAAAGCGGATCTTCTCAAATATTTTACGACCCGACAAGGGGAACTATTATGTCAGATCTGATCGCTTTATACAAGTCTTTTTAAAGGCATGCCAATAAGAACCCACCGGATTGAAAACACTCACCTTAAGGGCGATATCAATCCTGATGTCTTTTAAGTATCAGACTGGCGTTTGTTCCTCCGAAACCAAAGGAATTGGTCATCGCCGCCTTCACATCCATCTTTCGCGCTTTGTTCGGCACATAATCGAGATCGCATTCTTCGTCCGGGTGATCAAGATTGATTGTCGGTGGAATGATTCCTTCAGAAATTGTCAGGGCTGTGAAGACCGTTTCGATTCCACCGGCACCGCCCAAGAGATGGCCCGTCATGGATTTGGTCGAGCTTATGGCGATGGACGATGCTTTTTCTTTAAATACGGACTTAATTGCTTTGGTTTCATAAATATCATTAAGTTGAGTTGATGTGCCATGGGCGTTGATGTAATCGATCTCGCCATGCGGCATCTTTGCATCAGCAAGGGCCGCGGCCATACACCGGGCGGCACCTTCACCGTCCGGCGCCGGTGCAGCCATATGAAATGCGTCTCCGCTCATGCCGTACCCACATATTTCGGCATAAATACGGGCACCTCTTTCAAGGGCGGATTCGAGAGTTTCCAGAACCAGAATCCCGCATCCCTCACCGATCACGAAACCATCTCGGTCACGATCAAAGGGACGGGATGCCTTTTCAGGGGGATCATTTCGGACGGACAGGGCTTTCATTGCATTAAAACCTGCAATGCACGTGGGTGTGATAACAGACTCCACCCCACCGGTGATCATGGCGTCTGCCCCGCCCCTTTCGATGATTTTGAATGCATCACCTACAGCGTGGGTTCCTGAAGCGCATGCAGTGGCAATGGAAGAATTGGGTCCTTTGGCACCTAAATAAATGGAAATCATTCCGGGGGCCATATTTCCGATCATCATCGGGATGAAAAACGGTGTTACCCGCTGAGGGCCGTTCCGTTGCAAAATAAGAGTGGTTTGTTCCAGCAAGTGGAGCCCGCCAAGGCCGCATCCCGTAAGAACACCGACCCTGTTTTCGTTGGCTTTGTCAATGGTTAGTTTTGAATCTTCCAGGGCCATTCGGGATCCTGCAACTGCATAGGCGATAAAGGGCTGTGTACGCTTAGCCTCTTTTTTGGAAAGGAAATCCTTTGGATGAAAATTTTTCACCTCGCCGGCTATTTTTGTATCAAAGCCAGAAGCATCGAACCGAGTTATCTCTGATATTCCTGATTGGCCTTTACACAGGGACGTCCATGTCTCATCCACGCCGATGCCGAGAGGCGTTACTAACCCCAGGCCCGTGATAACCACCCGTCTACTCAATAGGCCTCCTAAACAACCCGAAGATGGATACCGGTTTTATAACAGTTTCATTTTAACGTTCCGTTGTCTAAAAAAAATCTTTTCGAGGGTTTGTTTCAGAACTACCGAAAAGTGATCTGGACAACAGAACGTTAATTGACAATATTAGTGTTTGGCAATGTAATTAAAAGCGTCTTGAACGGTTACCATTTTTTCCGCTTCTTCGTCAGGAATATCGATGTCGAATTCCTCTTCCATGGACATGATCAACTCTACAAGGTCGAGTGAATCCGCACCCAGATCATCCACAAAAGACGCTTCGGGTACAACTTCTTCAAGATCTACACTGAGCTTTTCCGCAATTATCTTTCTGACTTTATCTTCGATTGACATTCAAATTACCTCCTTTAGTAGATATCATATATACATTCCACCGCTTACATGAATTACCTGGCCTGTGATGTAAGAAGCACTTTCAGAAGCCAGAAAAGCAACGGCTGCTGCAATGTCTTCGGGTTGTCCCGCACGTCCCATAGGGACCTGACTCAGCATCGCATTCCTTGCCTTTTCCGAAAGTGTCGCAGTCATATCGGTTTCTATAAAACCCGGTGCGATGGCATTGACCGTTATGCCACGGGAGGCGAGTTCTTTTGCGGCTGTTTTTGTGAGCCCGATTAAGCCCGCCTTTGAAGCCGAATAATTCGCCTGTCCCGCATTGCCGGTTACTCCCACAACCGAGGCCATATTAATAATACGGCCATATCGCTGCTGCATCATGACTTTGGCGGCAATTTTTGTGCAAGTGAATGCACCTTTTAAATTAATATTTAAAACAACATCCCAATCCTGTTCTTTCATACGGACCAAAAGCCCGTCTTTGGTGATACCGGCATTGTTTACCAGAACATCGATTCGTCCGGTTTTGTCGATAATTTCTTGAAAAAAGCTTACAACCTCATTTTCGTTTGCAATGTTAACACTTTTACTCGATGCAAAACCTTGTGCATCGGCGACAAGTTTTTCGGTTTCGGCGGCAGCGGCAGCTTCAGCTTCTGGATTGCTTGGAGAAAAATAATTAAAATAGATGCCGGTGTCCGGTGCTGCCAATGCGATACAAATAGCCCTTCCAATACCTCTCGATCCCCCTGTAACGACGACAATACGTTGTTTTTGTTCCGTCATAATTACCTCGCAAACAGTATGTCTGCAACCAAATCCATGTCGTTTATGACATTCAGACTGCTGCAAAACAGTTGGTTATAGGAATGGGTTTCCATAAAATCTTGGGCCTTCTTTTGATCAAATACACCGGAGCCCATCAGTATTTTAAGCGCATTTCGGGAAACAAGCTGTGCAACCTCGTCGGCAAAGATCCTCGAGACGGCTTTGAACTTTTCGGCTTCCGGGCTGCCAATTTTTGAAAGGGCAACGGCTTTGCGTGCCAAACTTGCTCCAACCTCCACATCAGTCATCATGTCGGCAAGCAGGAACATAACATGCTGTTTTCGGGTCAGTTGGTTGTCGTGAACCAACATAATGGTGTCATTTAACAATCCGGCTGCGAGTCCGATAATCCTGCATCCGGCATCGTCTATCGCGTTATCCAGCGCTTCCATTTCCCGGCAAATGGATCGGTAATAATCACCCTTTGACTTGCGTGTTTCTTTCCACCGAAACGTACTGATGATACTCTGCTGTATTTCGCTCGTCCCTTCATAAATACAGGTGATCTTTACATCGCGTTTGATTTTTTCCACCTCAAATTCGGCGATATATCCATAACCGCCAAGGGCCTGGATCGAATCGTTGGCAGCTTTGTCGGCCGATTCTGTCGCAAACAACTTGGCAATGGAGCCTTCCACATGAAGATCAGATTCGCCCGAATCGATTCTAAGGGCAATTTCGTCCATGTACGCCTTTGCAGCTTCAAATCTAACGGCATGGGGGACCACCAACTTGTGGGTGTAACCCTGCTTCTCCGAAAGTGGAGAGCCGAATTGTATGCGTTCTTTGGCATATGGGATTACAATCTCAATTGCCGCTTGGCCGGCGCCCAGCCCCATTGCGGCGACCATCAACCGGGTATATCCAAAAACCTTGCCGGCATGCTTCATCCCCATACCGGGAACACCCCCTAAAAGATTTTCAGCCGGAACAAAAACGTCCGTGAAAGATAGCGGAGAGGTGTTTGAAGCCCGGATGCCGTGTTTCTCTTCTCCCTTGCCCTGAACAAAACCTGGTGTTCCCTTTTCCACAACAAAAAATGCGGGTCCTTCCGGCGTCTTGGCTAAAAGGGTAATAAAATCGGCATATCCTCCGGTGGAGATAAATTGCTTTGTACCGTTAATGACATATCCTGTGATTTCCCCGGCATCATTTTTCACCGGTTCGGCTTTGGTCTTTAAGGCCGCAAGGTTGCTGCCCGCACCCGCCTCGGTTACCGCATAGGCGACAAGGGAATTTCCTTCTGCAATTTTGCCGAGCCATTTTGATTTCTGCGCCTCGGTACCACCTACAATGATAGGTTCAGAGCCGAGCTGGATGGCAAAAAAAGCGGTGCCGATTCCCAAGCATATCTTGCACATTTCAAGAATAACTTCACAGCAATCTCGGGCGCCGCCTCCCATACCGCCGTAAGCTTCGGGGATAAAAAGGAGTTGGAGGCCGATATCGGGACCCAGCATTTGACGAACGGTTTCTTCCGGAAAAGTTTCGTTTTTGTCATATTCAAGTATTTTTTCACGGGTGAGGAGCCGGTTTCTCATCTGCCTGATTGTATCGATGATCATCTGTCTCGATTCAGTGTCCAGTCCATTGAATACAGGTTTGTTTTCGCTTACAGATTCCGTCATATAATCATCCTTTTTGTAATGCCTGGTTTCCGACACAAAGCGGCCATTGCATATACTGCAGTCGGTGTATTCATGGTTCAAGATGCATTAAATTACCGTAACGAGGACGGTTGGTTAGACGCAAAATTGCCGTTTTACGGTGAGTATGTCATTTATGAGAATTTGACTTAAATTTTAAAGTTTCAAAACGACAATAAGTAATATTAAACCATAACCAACTGAAATTATTTTAAATCAGTATATCATAAATGACTTAGCTAATGGTTGAGCTTTTAGTAATTTAAACAAAAATGAATGTCAAGGGTTTTTCAAAAGGTTTTTTTATGTGAAAATGAGAATGGTCAGTTTTATCTTGACTCAAATAATGCTTTTTTGTATCTAAATTAAATAAATTGAGGGATCGTCTAACGGCAGGACGACGGGTTCTGGCCCCGTTAATCAAGGTTCGAATCCTTGTCCCTCAGCCAAAAAATATATGGGGTTATGAACATGATTCATAACCTCTCTTTTTATGGCCGAGCCATTAAAGATTGAATAGGTGTGTAATTTGAAGGGGTTAACCAACATTACGGGCAGTCCTTTTTTCGTCTAAATTGTGGGTTGTGCCTGTAATTGTGTCTGTTTGTGTCTGTAAATAAACCGCCTGTTTCTGTGCCGCAAGTTTCAAGTCGTTATCATCTACGATGTTGTATCGGTCAAAAACCGAGTCCGTAACATGGCCTGAAATCATTTTTGCAACCTTTTAGGGTATCCCTGCCCGGATCATGTTCCTGCAAGCCGTCCGTCTGAAATCGTGGACTGTCGGCCCGGAAGGAAACTTATCTTTCCACTTCTCAACATATCCCTTGTCGATTTTATAGCCGTATCCGAGTTTAACCTTTCTGCAAGCCGTGTTCCAGGCTTTTTCAAAACCTTTTATTTGCCCGGAAAACTGGCTGTTGAGAAACACAAAGGGCAAAAGGTTTTTACGATTTTTCCATTGAAGATTGAAAACCTCTTTCAGTTCATCGTCAAGATAGACCGTCCGGCCCTCACCGTTCTTTGTTTCCCCTGGTTCAAGTCTCACAATGCCGTTGTCAAGGTCAACATGGCT
Source organism: Desulfobacterales bacterium (assembly GCA_046484425.1). Lineage (GTDB taxonomy): Bacteria > Desulfobacterota > Desulfobacteria > Desulfobacterales > UBA11574 > UBA11574. The sequence goes on from JAWOIY010000108.1 coordinate 9,335, forward strand.
CCATGTAAGGTCTGTTATTTCCGACACCCTCCAACCTGTTTTGTAAGCGAATGTCACAAAGCCTTTGAGATAAGAGGGCAGGGTGTTCTTTAAAGCCATGAATGAACCATGCTCAAAGAATCCCTTTTTGACGTTATGTTCTTCCAGTAAAGAAAAATACGGCACACGGTTGACTTTCGGCGGGGTTTGCCTTGCCCCAAGGTTCAACATACGTTTGAGGGCTGCAAGTTCACGGTTGATTGTGGCGTTTGCAGCGCCTTGATTAATCCGATGCTCGATATACTCCTGAATTTTAGAGCTTGTTATTTGTGGCACTCTGTACCCTTCAAAGAATCGTTTAAGATGTCTCACGCTTCTTTTGGCGCTCACAAGTGACTTC
>JAWOIY010000110.1:0-38199 GCA_046484425.1 Desulfobacterales bacterium
GTCAAGCCAAACGGCGCCCTCTGCTGTTTTCCCCATCTTTGCACCGCCGCTTGTTGTAATTAAAGGGAAGGTAATACCGAAGGCCGTTTTTTGGCGAACCCTTCGAATCAGTTCAACTCCGGCAAGGATATTGCCCCATTGATCGCTACCTCCCATCTGCAATTTACATCCATAATGATCAAAAAGTTCTAAAAAATCATATGCTTGTAAAAGCATATAATTAAACTCAATGAAGTTCAGGCCTTCTTCGGATTCAAGGCGTATCTTATAGCTTTCAGCCTTTATCATACGATTTACGGAGAAATGTCGTCCGACATCTCTTAAAAACGGTATATATCTTAATTGGGTCAGCCAGTCGGCGTTGTTCAGCATCATTGCCTTTTCATCTTTAAAATCGAGAAATCGGGAAAGCTGTTTTTTAATACCTGCAGCGTTTTCGTCAACCATCTCCGGTGTCAATAGTTTCCGCATTTCGGTCTTCCCGCTCGGATCCCCCACAAGGCCAGTCCCTCCGCCGAGAAGAGCGATGGGGCGATGCCCGTGTCTTTGCATTTGTGCAAGTGCCATTATCGGCACAAGGCTTCCCACATGAAGACTGGATGCAGTTGGATCAAACCCGATATAACAGGTCGTTTTTCCTGATCCGAGATAATTAATAAGTTCCTCCTCATGGGTAGTCTGTTCGATAAATCCGCGTTCTTTAAGAACGTTGAATACATTTATCATAGGGTAATCCTCTTTCCCCTTTTCTCGTTCCTGTTTCCGGATAAAAGGTATTGTTTTTTGGTGTCTGGAGTTGCTATTTTTAGACCTAAGGTTTCTTATTTGTTGGCATACTCAACCGCCCTTGTCTCCCGAATCACTGTAACCCTGATCTGTCCGGGAAAAGTCAACGATTCTTCTATTTTTTTAGCCACATCTCTGCTGAGAAGGATTGCCTCTTCGTCGGAAATAACGCCGCTTTCCACGATGACCCTAAGTTCTCTTCCGGCCTGAATGGCATAAGCGTTTGCAACCCCTTTGAATGAATTTGCGATGTTCTCAAGATCTTCCAATCTTTTTATATAATTTTCAAGGAGTTCTTTTCGTGCTCCTGGTCTTGCACCTGATAATGCGTCTGCAGCCTGAATTAACAAATCATACACGGAGTTCGGCGGCACATCTTCGTGATGTGCCGCAATCGCATGTTCAACTATTGGCGATTCACCAAATTTTTTTGCCAACTTGGCACCGATGATGGCATGCTGTCCTTCAACTTCATGGTCAATGGCCTTGCCAATATCATGTAGTAAACCCATACGCCTTGCCAGTTTAGAGTTAAGGCCCAATTCAGACGCCATAATCCCAGACATAACTCCCACTTCAACCGAATGCTGCAGGACATTCTGGGCATAACTGGTCCGAAATTTTAATCGGCCGATATATTTGATAAGTTCATTATGGATGCCATGAACACCCAAGTCAAATGCTGCCTGCTCACCAGCCTCTTTAATCGTCAAGTCCACCTCTTTACCTACTTTTTTAACAATATCCTCAATACGGGCTGGATGGATTCGGCCGTCGGCTATCAATCGCATCAGAGAAAGCCTGGCAACTTCACGCCGAACCGGATTAAAACCTGATAAAATAACCGCCTCAGGTGTATCATCGATTATAAGATCAATCCCGGTTGCCGCCTCAAGCGCACGGATATTTCGACCTTCCCTCCCGATAATTCTCCCCTTCATTTCATCGTTTGGGAGTTCGACTATTGAAACAGTTCGTTCAGCAACGAAATCACCGGCATATCTTTGTATGGCAGTGGCCATGATCTCTGCCGCTTTTTTATCCGCTTGCTCCTTTGTTTCATTCTCAATCCTTTTGATAATTTTGGCACCTTCATAGCGTGCTTCATTTTCCATTGCTCTGATGAGAAGTTCTTTCGCCTGCTCTGCCGTTAAACCGGAAATTTTTTCGAGCTGTCGCTTTTGTTCCGCAAGGAGCTTTTCATACTGTCTTTCTTTCAGTTCCACACTTTCTTGCTTTTGAGTGACATCTTTTTCTTGCTTCAATATCTCTAGTTCTCGACGTTCGAACTGTTCCGCCTTGCGATCGATATTTTCTTCTTTTTGCATCAACCGTCTCTCTTTGTTTTTTAATTCAGACCGAGTATCTTTGGTTTCAGCATCGAATTCGCTTTTCATTCTGAAGAGCCTGTCTTTTACATCCAGTTCGGCTTCTTTAATCAGTGTTTCTGATCTCAGTCTGGCATCCTCTAATATGCGTAAAGTTTCTCTTTCAGCGGCTTTAACTTTCTGGGATAAAATTAACCCTTTGACCCAGAAAGCAATTGAAAAACCGACAATAAATGCAAATATACCTATTAATATATTATATTCATTCATTATTTTTCTCCCCGGAATTTTTTACATTGATTCAGCCCTGTAAGCAAATCAACCTTAATTACCGAGTATGGCTGATAACCGGATACCCGAACAATCTTAAGAGGAGGCTTAAACGGACCGATACGAATACAAAACAACCCGAATGATATTAAAATTTAATATCGATACTCTCGAAAAATTTGAAAATCGCCATTTCTGCGAGAGTGTTTTTATTTGGTGTTTAGTGTTTGGTGATTCAACAAGCTTGCAGTGCATGTATTTTACACAAAACACCAAATACCAAACACCAAATAGCGGATGGATTCATGGTCTATGAACTCATCACAAATGAATTTATTTGCTTTGATAGCAAGATATAACCGCCTGTGATTATATGTTTTTAATATTAGATAAACACAAAACTGCCTGCTATACGAAACGACTGTGGATAACTAAATATGAGGTGGATTTGGAATGAAATCTATAAGAGGAAAAAGGCAAGGTAGTTAAATATTTTTCTTTAAACGGTGTATTTTCAGCGTTCCGATAAACTTTAAATTAAAAGCCTGCCTGCCGTATCAGATCGATGATAATTAAATGACCAACTCTTATTCTAAATTTGAGTTAAACAGGACCCCTGCCACAATGCCGTGTTGGGAGGTCTTTGATCCATAATAAATAGGTGGGCGCCTCATGATTTTTTTAGGCTTTTCTGTACAAGCAGAACATGCGCACCAAAATCAGCGTAGGCTCCCGTTAGATGAATGTTGGGTCAAAGAACATCTTCCAATCACAAACACAGCAGGGGCTGCACCTGTTTTAAAATCTCAATTACCTTTAAGGTCTTATTTTATTAGGGAAAAATCACAGAATATATTATATATTTGTCCTCTATCCATCCCAACGAAAAATAATGTGAACGGTCATAAAACAACTTGTTATAAATTGCCGGCCTTTTGTTTTTTTACGTCTCACCCATTAACTGCCGCATCGAGCATATGTATCAAATTTACCGATCTTTTGGAAATATCTTTCAATAAATCTGAATGGCCCTTTTTTAATTTAATATTTTCATTTGCAATATTAAGTGCAGCTAAAATTAAAGTCGCAAGTTTATTAACAGATGATTTGCTCGAATATTGGGTTTCAATCCTAGTCACTTCTTTGACCAGATGATCAGCCACCTCTTTTGCATTGCTCACATCTGATTCCGCCTTAAATGTATAAGGCTGTCCAAAAAGCTCTATTGTTACAAGTTGTTCCAATGAATACGTTTATTACCTTTCCAAAACCGCCCGTTCTGGCCACTAATCAGTTTCCGTAATTTCCCCAAGTCTTCCCAAAAGACTATCAATCTTTGACCGGATTAAGGCTTTTTCTTCTGCATATTTGTTTTCGGCCTCAGCCTTACCTTGAAGCTCTTCCTCTAACCTCTCAATTTTATTCCTAAGTTCTAAATTCGTCGTTTCAAGCGACTTACAAACATTGATTAGATTTTCAACTTTCTTTTCAATTTCTTCAAATTGTTTCAAAATGAATTCGTTATCCAATACTACACCTCATAGTTTAGCAAAAGAATTATAATCTTCTACCCACTTGAAAGTCAAGACATATTCCTCTGCTTGTCAGGCATAATGTCCTCAACTTTCAACAGATCTTTTCTGGTATTGAAGCGCCCGGTTTCCTTCCAATCATCACCCGCCATCCCACCCACAACACTTCGCTTTCGATAGCCGATTTCAACAATATCCTTAAGTAAAATTCACCTTTGACAGCGTCGGATTTAAACAGAAAAAGGGCAAACCTAAAAACGGGTCTGCCCTTTAGCCAAAATGAAATCCGCCTTCCCCTCTTTTGAGGAACGGCTTCCCAATAAAATCAGCGTCCGATATAATGAAGGCGCTTATTGTCGTACCGTTTCACACAGCTTTATGCGATACAAGGCTCTTTGCAGAGCTGCGCTAGCCCTGTTAAAATCGATATCTTCAGCCTGGGTGGCCTTGGCCAAGCGTTCCTGAGCACGCTGCATCGCAGCGTTTGCACGTTCAAGGTCGATATCTTCCCGCCGTTCAGCCGATTCAGCCAATACGGTGACCTTATCGGGTAATGCCTCTGCAAACCCGCCGCTAACAAAAACAAATCTTTGAGTTCCTTTGGCATCCGTAAAGTGCATTATTCCCGTTTTCAGGGTTGTCAAGAATGGTGTATGTCCGATAAGCACGCCAAATTCGCCGAGACTACCAGGTAACACTGCAATCTGGACTTCCTCGTCAACAACGTACTTTTCAGGGGTAACAACTTCTAATCTAATATTTCCAGCCATGGTATAACCTTATATTCTGTTTGCTTTATGCAGCTTTTGCCATTTCCGAAGCTTTTTCGATTACCTCTTCAATGCCGCCTACCATATAAAATGCCTGCTCCGGAATGTCGTCATGTTTGCCTTCACAAATTTCCTTGAACCCCCGAACCGTATCTTCAATTTTTACATAAGCACCACTTTTTCCTGTAAAGGCTTCGGCAACATGGAACGGCTGGGACAAAAACCGTTGGATTTTACGTGCTCTGCCCACGGTAACTTTATCCTCATCGGACAATTCTTCCATACCCAGAATTGCGATAATGTCCTGCAGTTCTTTATATTTCTGAAGGATTATCTGTACCTCGCGAGCAACCTGATAATGCTCATCCCCAATATAAGCGGCATCCAGAATCCTGGAAGTAGAATCCAGCGGATCAACCGCAGGGTAAATCCCGAGTTCAACGATCTGGCGTGACAAAACCACCGTTCCGTCAAGATGGGCAAATGTTGTCGCTGGCGCAGGGTCTGTCAGGTCGTCCGCAGGTACGTAGACACATTGAACCGCAGTAATCGAACCTTTGTCCGTGGATGTAATACGCTCCTGTAACTCACCAAGGTCAACGGCCAGCGTCGGTTGGTAACCCACCGCGGAAGGCATACGACCGAGAAGCGCAGAAACTTCCGATCCTGCTTGAGTGAAACGGAAAATATTATCGATAAATATCAAAACATCCTGACCTTCTTCATCTCGGAAATACTCCGCAGCCGTCAGCGCTGACAGCGCAACACGGGCCCTGGCTCCGGGAGGTTCCGTCATCTGACCGTAAATCAAGGCCGCCTTTGGAAGAACCCCGGAATCCTTCATCTCGTGGTAAAGGTCATTTCCTTCACGGGTCCGCTCACCAACACCGGCAAACACGGATATGCCGCCGTGCTGCATGGCAATGTTGTGAACCATTTCCATCATAATAACGGTTTTACCAACACCGGCCCCGCCGAACATGCCCATTTTCCCGCCTCTGGGGAACGGAACCAAGAGATCGATAACCTTTACACCGGTTTCAAGAACGCGAACCGACACGTCCTGCTCGGTAAATTTGGGTGCTTGACGATGTATCGGCATCATTTTTTCCTGACTCACCGGACCGAGACCGTCCACCGGTCGCCCCACAACATTAAGTACCCGTCCGAGACCGGCTGCACCCACCGGCATCATGATATCATTGCCGGTATCCTTGACTTTTTGCCCCCGAACCAGACCGTCGGTGACATCCATGGCAATGGTTCGAACCACATTGTCACCCAAGTGCTGTGCAACCTCCACGATCAGGTTGTCCGGCGCATCGTTGATGGCAGGGTTTGTAATTGCCAGCGCCGTATAAATGAACGGCAGATTTCCCTGCTCAAACTCCACGTCAACAACAGGCCCCATAACCTGCGTAATCTTTCCTATATTTTCTCCCATCTAAAGACCTCCTATTAAAATGCGGTATTCTATTTTTCTATTTAACCTTTAAGGGCCTCGGCACCACCGACGATATCCATCAGTTCCGCGGTAATCGCTGCCTGCCGGGCCTTGTTATACAGCAGGGTGAGGTTCCCAATCATATCCTTGCAAGCCTTGGTTGCATTATCCATTGCGGACATCCGAGCAGCGTGCTCACTGGTTGATGTCTCCAGCAATGCACTATATAATTGCACATAAACGTTCTTTGGGAGCAATTCACCCAGCAGCTCCTGGGGAGAGGGTTCACAAATATGCTCAGCGAGATATGATGTTTCTTCCCCTTTTCTCCCTTCTTCAGCGGACTCGATGGGCAGTATCGGAAGTATCTGTTTCAACACCGTCAACTGCCTGGCCATACTTACAAATTCAGCATAAACGATGTAGACCTCGTCATAGGTTTTATCCAAAAAACCTTCGATCAACTTCCGCCCGGTACTTGCTGCAATGTTAAATCCGAACCTGGCGCCTACGACCCCCAAGTGTTGGCTGACAATTTCAAATTTGTTTTTCCGGCACCAGTCGCGACCTTTTTTCCCGAAATTGGTAAATACGACGTCGATGCCCTGTTTTTCCTTTTCCTTTTTAAATGCCTTGGCCTTTGATATCAGGTTCGAATTGAAACCACCGCACAGACCTCTATCAGAAGTACACAAAACAAGGTGTACTCTTTCGACTTCCTCACGGGTCTCCAGCAAGGGGTTTGTCTCTTCTCCGGCCTTTTCGGCAAGGCTTCCCAAAACTTCGGCAAACTTGACGGAATAGGGTCGGAAACCCTCCATACTTGCCTGAGCGCCGCGCAACTTTGAAGCCGCAACCATGTTCATGGCCTTTGTAATCTGCTGTGTCTTTTTTACCGCAGATATCTTTGTTTTTACATCCTTTAATGTCGCCATAGACTCTAGCCCTTATCGCATTTAACTGTTGATGGATACTTTATTCGGTCGTTTATCTAACAAATGACATCACAGCTATTTGATCGTGTCTTCGAATTCCGTAGCATATGCTGTTAAGGCCTCGGTCATCTGCTTATTGATATCTTCTGTAAACGCCAATTGTTCTCTAAGCCCTTCGAATATCTGCGGATATCTGTCTTCAAGAAACGAATAAAGTCCGGCCTCATACTTGCCAAGCACATCAACCGGATATTTGTCTAAGAAGCCTCTGGTTCCGGCAAACAGGATCGACACCTGTTTTTCCATGGACAGGGGTTTATACTGGGGCTGTTTTAAAATTTCCACCAGACGCTCACCCCGGGTCAGCTGCTGCTGTGTTGCCTTGTCAAGATCACTTCCAAAAGCGGCAAACGCTTCAAGCTCGCGATATTGTGCCATATCGAGCCGCAACGTACCGGCTACCTGTTTCATGGCCTTCACCTGGGCGGAACCGCCGACACGGGAAACAGACAATCCCACATTGATTGCCGGTCGAACACCGGCAAAAAAGAGGCCGGGCTCAAGATATATCTGTCCGTCGGTAATGGAAATAACATTGGTTGGAATGTATGCGGAAACGTCACCGGCCTGGGTTTCGATGATTGGAAGTGCGGTTAAAGAACCTGCACCAAGTGCATCGTTCATTTTGGAAGCCCGTTCAAGCAGGCGAGAGTGATTGTAGAAAATGTCGCCCGGATAAGCCTCACGACCAGGGGGGCGTCTCAAGAGTAGAGAGATTTGACGATAGGCTACAGCCTGTTTGGACAGGTCGTCATAGATGATCAGAGCATGCATTTTTTTATCCCGGAAATATTCGCCCATGGCGCAACCGGCATAGGGAGCGATATACTGCAACGTGGCCGGATCACTGGCGCATGCCGCTACAATGGTGGTGTATTCCATTGCACCATGCTTTTCCATAATCGCATGGACCTGAGCCACCGTCGATTTTTTCTGACCGCAGGCCACATAAATACAATAAATGTCCGTATCTTTCTGGGCGAGAATGGCGTCCACGGCCACGGCAGTTTTACCGATCTGGCGGTCACCGATAATCAGTTCGCGCTGCCCGCGTCCCACCGGCGTCATGGCATCGATGGCTTTTAGACCGGTATAACACGGTTCGTGCACGCTTTTGCGGTCAATAACCCCCGGCGCCACCATCTCAACCCTTCTGAACTCTTTGGCATCAATCGGTCCTTTGCCGTCCAGAGGCTCGCCCACTGCCGAAACCACTCTGCCGAGTACGGCTTCACCCACCGGAACCTGGGCGATTCTGCGCGTTCGTTTGACAATATCGCCCTCTTTGATATGAATGTCTTCACCCATGATGGCGACACCGACGTTATCTTCTTCGAGGTTCAGCACAAGACCGAGGATGCCGCCCGGAAATTCAACGAGTTCCAGGGCCATGACTTCCTCTAGGCCGTATACCCTGGCGATACCGTCACCCACCGACAAGACCGTCCCGGTTTCACTTAACTCAACTTTCTTGTCGTAATCCGTAATCTGCTCTTTAATGATCTGACTTATTTCTTCAGCTCTTAATTCCATTATATGCTCTCACCCCTTTTTAAAGATTCTCTCATATTGAGTAATTGTGATTTGATACTACCGTCCAGAACCAGATCTCCTATTCTTGAAACAATCCCTCCGATAAGGCCGGGATCCTGTTTCACTTCCAAGATAATATCTTTACCTGTCTTTTTCGACAGGGTAGTACGGATCTTTTCAACGGTCTCAGATGAAAGTTCTGATGCCGAGACCAAGCTGGCCCGTAAAACACCTTTAAGTTCGTCTGCCAGTTTCTGATAAAAGTCGTTGATAGTACTTAAAAAATCGAAACGACCTTTATCAAACAACAACAGCAGAAAAGATGCTACAATTTTGGAGATGCCAACTTTACCAATAACTGTCTCTAAAACTTTTTTACGACCCGAGGCAGCATAAAGAGGATTGCAGATTGCTTGTTCAAGTTCTTTTTCCCTGGTCATCAATTTGGCAATTCCATCAAGTTCCTGCCCGTAAGTCTCAGCCTGGCCGTCCTCTTTACCGATAATCAAAAGTGCCTTGGCATATCGCCGTGCTATGGTTAAATTTTTCACTATGCCACCACCTTGTCTAAATATTCATCCACCAGCTTTTCCTGGTCTTTGGCCGTAATTTTATTTTTAATGATCTCTTCTGATTTTCTAAGCGCCTTTTCCATTATTTCTTGCTGAAGCTCTAATTTGGCCTGTTTGAACTCATGCTCTATGTTGCGACGGGCTTGTTCCTCCAACTTCTCAGCTGCCTGTTTTGCTTCATCGATAATTCTCGCTTTGGCTTCATTTCCCTGCCGGATGTAATCTTCGATGAGCCTCTCAGTTTCCTGTTCCAAGCTGGAAAATTTTTCAGTGTATTCCGCCAGCTTTTTCTCGGCCGCTTTTTTCTTTTCTTCAAGTTCGCTGAGTTGTTCTCTAATCCCGCTAATTCTGGAATTAAGTGCTTGAGCCGCCGGCTTTCGCAAAAGAAGAAAAAGACCGATGGCCAAAACCCCAAAATTCATAACCTTGTAAGTATCCGTCGCCAGCCATCCAGCCGATTTGGCTTCACCTTCGGACGAAGCCAAAGAGACTCCGATAAAACAGAAGAAAAGCATCGTCATTATAACCATCATGATCGACCCTTTTTTAAGAATCAGTCGTTTCAGGTTATTATCAGGCCATTTGTTACAATTCAGGTTCATTAAACAGCCCTCCCCAAAATTTTTTCACTTATGGCATTTGCAAAGGTATCAATCTCCTTATATAGAGACGCACGAACGTTCTCGGCATCCTTTGAGATCTTTTCACGAACTTCCGCAAGATTTGCCTGCGCCTTTTTATTGATTTGCTCTATAATCTTTTTTTCTTCCTCGGCCCCTTGTTTTAACAGGATCTCTTTTTCACTTAACCCCCTTGTCCTGGCATCTTTAACTCCTGAAAGAAACGCCTCGTCCTTTTCTGCTGCGTTTTCATCCAGCTTTTCGATATTCTGCTCAAGACTTGTAATTTTTTCCTTTCTCTTAATGAGTATATTTCGGATCGGCCGGTATAGAATGGTGTTCAGCACCCATATGATAATAAGAAAATTGGCGATTTGCACAAAGAGCGACAGGTCTGGAATAACCGAGATTGCCGCGCCAAAAGCATTCCCTGCAAACGATACCAGGGATAGCGCTAAAAACAGAACGAAAACGACATAATATTTCAGGTTTAAACCGGAAATTTTCATACAAGGATCCTCCATCGCTGAAACCTGCAATCCAATTTTATTAAACTAATTTTTAAACAGAATTCTATCCACTTATGTTTTTAACTCGGCGGTCTATAACATCAGCCTTACATGTTGTCAAAGGTTTTTTTTAATTTTCGTCCGCTTCTAAAACAAAGGAAAGTTTTTCATGTAATCTTTCTCAGTTAGAACAAAATTATTCATACGATCATGGTACAATTTCCATTAAATATGGCCCCGGATTCAAACAAAACCGCCGGGGTCTGAATATCTCCTTCAATGTGTCCCGGCGGATAAACCTCAATTTTTTTTCGGGCATTGATCTTGCCGTTTACCCTGCCCATTATGATAGCAACATCAACCCTGATTTCCCCATTGACGACAGCTTTCTCCCCGATGATCACCGTCCCGTTGGAACTACAAATAGTTCCGTTAACATTCCCCTCCAGCCGGATAATGTTCTTAAACTCGATTGTCCCTTCAATCGTGGTGCCGGGTCCAAGCAACATGGTTATCGCGTCAGGTTTCTTTGTTTTTATCATACCCTCCCCCGATTTATAAAATAAGAATGGAACTTAGGGATTCATTCATATAGGAAGCGCCTCATGCTTATGTTCAACAGCAGGCCTACACTAATCATTGTGGTAATGACCGATGAACCGCCATAACTGACAAACGGCAGCGTCACACCGACGATCGGCATCAGGCCCATCGTCATACCGATATTGATAAAGGCCTGCCAGAAAATCATTGCTGTAACACCGACAGCGACAATGGTACCAAAGGGTTCTCGGCACCGATACGCAATGTTCAATCCCCATACGATAAAAACCAAAAACAGACACAGGAGTAACAATGTACCGACAAATCCCCACTCTTCGGCCAAAACCGAAAAAATAAAATCCGTGTGTTGCTCAGGCAAAAAGGCGAGTGCGTTTTGAGTCCCTTTTAAAAATCCCTTCCCGGAAATCATGCCTGAACCAATGGCAATTTTGGATTGAATAATATGATAACCGGCACCCAAAGGATCACGGTCCGGATTTAAAAAAGTTAATATCCGTCTTTTTTGATATCCTTTCAAAAAAAACCAGACCAAAGGAACCGTTATCGTACACGATGTGATGAGACATAACAGCGAACGTCTTTCAATTTTTACAAAAACAGTTATTGACCCGGCTATTAATAGCACCATCATGCCTGTGCCCAAATCCGGTTGTTTAACAATTAAGATAAAAGGAATTACCGTCAATATAAAAGGAGTAAAAAGTTCACGCAAATTTAATCCTCCGATATTGGCAAGTTTTGAATAATATCTGGCAAGAGTGATGATTACAGCGACTTTAGCAAGCTCCGAAGGTTGAATTGAAACAGGCCCCAATATAATCCAGCGCCGTGCCCCTGCGACATATTTGCCGAATAGCAATACATAGATTAAAAGAAATATGCATATTGCATAGATAACAGGCGTCCATCGATCCAATGTTTTATAGTTAATGAAAAGAGAAAAGACCATAGCGGTCATTCCGATGCAATACCAGATCAGTTGTTTTATATAGAGCGTATTTTGCGGGGTTGCTGAGGATGATGTCACTGCACTATAGAGTGTTATCAGTCCCAAGAATACCAGTAAAAAGGTCAGTCCAAGCAAACCCCAATCAAAGTATTTTACAAATCTGCGATCGATCATTGCAAACACGATCCCCTGTATTCGTAATCTACGGCTGAAACTTGTTGGATTAGAACGGAATACATATTAATTATGCATTAATTGATCCTGGTTTTTTAAATCCTGGACCTTCAACGTTATACTGTTGTCATCCGGCATTGAGCAGTCTTGCACGTTATTCATTACCTGCAACTTTCAGCTTTTCGGGCTTTAATTGTTCACCATATCCCAAATATGTTTTGATAATTTCCCTTGCAATGGGCGCCGCCGCGCTTGATCCATGACCGCCATGTTCTACAATTACGGAAACTGCGATTTGAGGATCAACAGACGGCGCATACGCAACAAACCATGCATGTGATTTAAACCGGTCCGGCAGTGCTTCTTCAGCCAGACCGATCTCCTTGCTGCGCCCGACCACCTGAGCAGTCCCTGTTTTACCGCTGATTTCAAGGCCTTCGACGCGGGCAATCCATGCGGTCCCTCTGGGATTGTTAACAACCTCTTTCAAGCCTTCTTTTATAATCTCCAATGTGTTATCGCTAACAGGCAGCTTACCGGACAACTGCTTTTTGCTTTCAAGAATAACCGATCCTTCCGGCGAATGGACCGACTTGAGTATTAAGGGCTTGTACATTTTTCCGCCATTTCCCACCGCCGATATAAGGACAAGCATCTGCAAGGGTGTTGCAAGATCATAGCCTTGTCCAATCGCCACCGAGAGCGTTTCCCCCCCTTGCCAGGAAATACCGGTACGACGCTTTTTCCATTCCTCCGTTGGGATCAGTCCCGCTGCTTCGTGTTCCAGGTCGATCCCGGTAGGCGATCCCAGACCGGAAGCGATGGCGTACATTGACAAACGATCTATGCCCAGTTTCTGGCCGACTTGATAAAAATAGACGTCACAGGATTGGGCGAGCGCTTTGACCATATTGACATTGTCGTGACCTGCAGGCCTCCAGCATCTGTAAACGCGGTTGCCGTATTTATAATGGCCGGGACAGTAAAAGGTCGTATTTTTATCGATAACCTTCTCCTGAAGTGCTGCAAATGCAGTAATAATTTTAAAGGTAGACGCCGGAGGGTACTCACCCTGAATCGCTTTATTTGACAACGGCCTTAACGGGTTGGAAATAAGCCCATCCCACTGTTCATGCGACATGCCGTCAACAAAGATATTCTGATCAAATGAAGGTGCGCTTGCCAGAGCAAGGATTTGACCTGTTTGAGGATCCATGGCCACTACGGCACCGGCCTTACCTTCCAAAAGCGTCTCAGCCTTTTTCTGCAAATCTATGTCGATGGTCAGATAAATGTTCTGTCCTGGCTGCGCATCGACTGTTTCTAAAACTCGAACCACCTGTCCCATAACATTGACTTCGACCTGACGCCCACCGCTTTTCCCCTGGAGGAAAGACTCAAACATTTTTTCAACACCAAACTTACCAATATAATCCCCGGCCTTATATCCCGAATATTCTCCTGAATTAAGCTCATCAGCGTTTATTTCTCCCAGATACCCGATCAAATGAGCGGCAATTTGCCGCTCTATATAGTGTCTGCGAGGCTTTACATCGACTATAACCCCAGGGAGGTCGAATTTTCGAACCTCAATGGCAGCCAAAGCATCTCGACCGATATCCTTTTTTAAAAGTATCGGTTTATAGGATGAAACCGGTTTGTCGTTCTCGATCTTTGACATCAGCTCAGATTCGGGAACGTTGATGAACTTAGACAATTTTTTGACGGTTTGCTCAGCCGGTTTGGCATCTTTTAATACAATGTTAAGATCAAACGAAGGCCGATTATCAACCAGCAACATTCCATTACGATCAAAAATCATTCCTCTGGAGGGATCTGTACTTTGTATCCGAATACAGTTATTTTCAGACAGGCGCCTTAACTCCTCACCATGAATCACCTGAAGGTAAAACAGGCGGATGAAAAGCAACAAAAAAGCGCCGGTCATACAAAACGTTATTCTGACTAAACGTTGTTTGTACCAATCCTGATCCGCAGTTTTTAAATATTTGGTCAAAACGTTCCTCGAAAAAATATTTTTTATTTAATTCCCCTCAATTATTATTAACAAATCTTTCTTTAAACCAATGATCCCATCGTCGATGTGAATGGTTAAAAAACATGAGAAAAAATGGCCCCGTGAACAAGGCCCATAAAACCTGTATGAAAACGGTATTCACCACTTCCTCCGAGATCCGTGAACCGCTCTCAAACATGGCACTGGTTCCGATGAATATGATATTTTCCATTAACACCCCCGCAGCAACAACAAATGGTATAATCAAACTGTCACCGACATGCAGAAAGGTAATTGCCCACCGCACCCCAATAAACAGCCAGACATAGGCCGTTAAATAAAGACCAAAAGGTCCTCCGGAAATGTTATCCATTAAAAAGCCAAAAATTAGTATAATCACAATGCCTTCACGGACGGGACGGAATATGCTCAAATAAATGACAAAGGGAGACAGAAGATCATAGAACCTATCGAATAAAGGAATATAGGGCATCACTGTCGTCTGTAAGACGATCAGGCAGAGGCATATACAGATATGTAAAGTGTATGTCATTGCTTAGACTCAAATTCTTTCTGCTTTGGGTTCAATACAATCAGAACCTCTTCAAGTTTTTCAAAATCAACATAAGGTGTGACGGTCACTTCCTGAAAAATCCCTGACTTGGGCTTGATAACACTCGAGACAACCCCCACACCCAGCCCCTTTGGAAAAACACCGTCCATCCCGGACGAAACGACGTTATCGCCTATCGCGATGTCATGTTTACGCAAAACATATTTTAAAAAGCATTGTCCTGCTGCGCCTCCTTGAATGATCCCTCGTGCCCTGTCACTTTGTACCAATGCATCGACTGCGCTGTTATGATCGATAATGAGCAGAACTTTTGAATAATGGGACGACACATCCGTGATCTGTCCTGCAATGCCTTTGGGAATCACTACGGCCATCCCTTTTTCGACACCGTCATTTTTTCCTTTATCGACAAGAATCGTTTTAAAATAGGGAGAAGGATCCTTGCCGACGACTTCGGCTGAAAGGACGCGATCGGTTATTTTTTCTTGAAAATTCAGCAAACTGCGGAGACGGGAATTGGAAAGCTTAAGCTCCTTTAGCTGGATGTTTCTTTCAAAAGCCTTACCCAACTCTTTTTCTAAATACTCATTCTCTTTGGCAGCATGAACCAGAAAAAAGTAATGCTGCCAAATATCTCTTAAAAAACGGATGGAACTGCTGGAAGCCTTCTGGAAAGGCGCAATTAAAGAAATCGCAATCCGACCTGGATTATAATAAGAAATATAGCGGCGATTGAAGATAGAAAGGAGTATGATATTGACTGCAATCAGAACGATCACGCCAATAACCATTACCATCTTTTTCGAAAACATGAAACTATTGGATTACAACTTGCTTGAGGATTTCAATGCTATCGAGAGCTGCACCAGAGCCGAGCGCCACTGTTAGTAATGGATCCTCGGTTATCGTTATGGGAAGACTTGTTTCTTCCCTTAGAAGCTTATCCAAATTTTTTAATAATGCGCCACCTCCTGTCAATACAATTCCTCTGTCGACGATGTCGGCAGCCAATTCAGGGGGTGTTTGTTCCAATGCGATCTTAACGGTCTCTACTATGGCATCTATCTGTTCTGAAATAGCCACCCGAATTTCTTCCGAATCGATGGCCAAAATCTTTGGTATTCCCGATGCAAGGTCCCTGCCTTTGACTTCTATGGTTTCGAGGTCCTCAGGCTCCGGATATGCATTTCCGATGGTCGTTTTGATGATTTCGGCTGTCCGCTCACCAATCAAAAGATTGTATTTCCGTTTGATATACTGAATAATCGCGTTATCCATTTTGTTGCCGGCAATCCGAATCGATCTGCTGTAAACGATTCCCGCAAGAGATATCACTGCAACCTCAGTGGTGCCGCCGCCGATATCGACAACCATATTGCATACGGGTTCAGTTATGGGGAGACCGGCCCCGATTGCCGCCGCCATCGGCTCTTCAATCAGAAAAACTTCTCGCGATCCTGCCGACTCGGCCGATTCTTTGACCGCACGTTTTTCAACCTGTGTGATCCCTGACGGGACGGCAATCACAATTCTTGGCCGAACAAAGCTTCTCCTGTTGTGGACCTTGTGAATAAAATGCCGAAGCATCGCCTCTGTAACTTCAAAATCGGCAATAACCCCGTCCCGCATGGGCCGAATCGCCACAATATTTCCGGGTGTTCTGCCCAGCATATTCCTTGCTTCAAGCCCAACTGCCAGAACACGGTTTTTCATGCGATCATCCGTTCGGACCGCGACCACCGAGGGTTCATTTAATACTATACCTTTGCCCTTAACATAAACAAGCGTATTTGCAGTACCCAGATCGATGGCAAGATCACTTGAAAAATAACCCAATATCTTATCTAAAAATAGAGCCATAACACCTCATTCTTACGCGTTATTTTTTAAACATCCGTTTTGTCTAAATACCGGTTTTAATCGCTTTGAAATGCGCTCGTTGTTCAAACTGAAATAACAAAACAATTTTATAATGACAAGAAAATTATCAAGATACCCTCCTTTTCAACCGGGATGGCATATTATAAAAAATGGCATCATGTTGATTTCAAGCAAGATTTATGCCAAAAAATATTCCGGTGACCCGCCAAGCGTAAGATTTTCCATGACCGCATCATG
The DNA here is from genome assembly GCA_046484425.1 of Desulfobacterales bacterium. Classification (GTDB taxonomy): domain Bacteria; phylum Desulfobacterota; class Desulfobacteria; order Desulfobacterales; family UBA11574; genus UBA11574. Next base: position 16,756 of record JAWOIY010000110.1, read on the forward strand.
CAATTTCGGTCTGAAGGCTTTTATCCGGTTATTATCCCGGGATGGATGGACGCGATTGGTTAACAGAATAACAATAATTCTGCGGTCAAGATCCATCCAGAAAGAGGTTCCGGTGAACCCGAGATGCCCCACGGTCCTTTTTGAAAAATACCGACCACAACTCGGGTTGACCGAAGACGGGGTATCAAATCCAAGTGTTCGACCGGTCCCCTCCTTTCTACAAAAAAAGAGTTGCATCAAAGTAGTGTCAAATACGCCGGTTGAAGCAGACCCATCATATACGGCCATAAGTTCTGACAAGAGATAAAATACACCCCCGGCCGTCCCGAAAAGGCCGGCATGACCTTCGATACCGCCTGCTGAATATGCATTATCGTCATGAACAACACCCTCCAAAAGTTTACCCCGCCACGGGCATTTTTCAGTAGCAGCGAATTCTGCACGAGGAGGTTCCTGGTCATCTGGTATAAAAAACAGTGTCCTAAGTCCCAAGGGGTGATAAATATGTTCCGAAACAAAACGATCCAGAGAGGTTCCGGATATCTGCTCGATCACCCAACAGAGCAACATAAACCCGAGGTCGCTGTAAATGACTTCCCGGCCGGAAGGGCTTACCAGAGGCTCTTTGAACAGAAGTTCCCTTAATGCCTCTTTTCTTCGTCCAGGTTCAAGGTCACGCATCGATGTATAATAGGCGCGATAATCCGGAAGTCCCGAATTATGATAGAGCAGGTTTTCAATCCGGATTTTTCCTTTGTCGGTGTTTTTAAATATAGATAAAATGTCTTCCAGATTCTGTTCCAAGGCCAGCTTGGATTGTTGGATCAGTTTCATGACCGCAAGGGTCGTGGCCAACGGTTTTGTCAGTGAGGCCAGGTCGAAAACCGTTTCTCTGGTCGTTTTACGGCCGGTAAAAAGATTGGCATGACCATAAGGCTCAAAAAAAACAATGTTGCGGTTCAGCGAGACCAAAAAGACACCCCCGGGAAACACGCTGTTCTTTATCGCATCTTTCATCAAACGGTCAACGTGCTTCATCGTAACACCGCCATATATTTTTTTCACCACTCATGCCAACGTTGCGGATTCATGAAACAGCAACCGATGGTTATCGGCATCCAGCGTAGCAGCAAGCCCGATCGGAATTGTCAGATTATGTTCCTCATGGCCGATATCAAAGCCGGCCAAAATCGGTATATTCACATCCTTGAATATATCGTTGAAAATTTCGACGATCTCATCTATAAGGCCACAATTCTTAAAAGCGCCGAGAATCAGGCCGGCAATGCCGTTGAAACATCCGGCCAATTTCATCTGTGTCAACATTCGGTCGATGCGGTACGGCATTTCTCCCACATCCTCAAGGAGCAGAATTTTCCCATCGAAATACGGTGCAAAAGGCGTTCCGACCAAATGGCACAACGTGGTCAGGTTCCCGCCGGTAACATATCCTGAAGATACACCCGGCTTGATCGCCCTGCCATTTTCAGGTATCAGCTCAAGCGCGATCCCGGAGGTCAACGCCGTTTTCATGGCTGAAACGGTTTCGTCAGTGGCATTTGCCAGTGTGGTTACCACGGGACCGTGAAAAGTAATCAGACCGCACCGGTCATATAACATGGCCAGCAGCGCCGATATGTCGCTGAACCCCAAAAAGATTTTCGGATGCGTTTGAATGGATTCGAAGTCGAGAAGCGGAAGAATGCGCAGGCTCCCGTATCCCCCCCTGGCGCAAAGGATCGCCTGAACAGTTGGATCGGCAAACAGACGATTCACCTGATCCGCACGCTGAAAGTCGGTTCCGGCCAGAAATCCATGATTTTGAAAAATGCTTTCGTCATAAACTGTTTGAAACCCCATGGACTCCAGAACCGCCTTTCCTATCATGAATTTATCCGAATCAAACGGACCGGCCGGTGCCACAATACCGATGGTATCACCCGGCTTCAGACGAGGAGGTCTGACAGATGTATTGTCCCTGGTCAGCATGTGATCTCCGTTTTTTACGAGCGACGTTGATTGAATAAAACGTTCTTTTTATGCAATCGTCAACAATATTTTGACACAGCGTTAAAAAATTTTATAAATTTTTTCAATATATCACACCAAATCCGATACAGATCAATTTTCACACAAGTTTCAGGTCATATCTTGACATCGTATATCTGAAGTGTTAATCATCCTTTTATCGTCGGGGCGTGGCGCAGCCTGGAAGCGCACTTGAATGGGGTTCAAGGGGTCGGAGGTTCAAATCCTCTCGCCCCGACCAAAATTATCAATAGGTTACAAAGCATTTTGTAGCCTATTTTTATTTGAATTTTTAATCTGGTACAAAATCTGGTACAAAATCGAAATGCCTTACAAAATAAAAAAAGCGGATGCTCAAATGAACACCCGCTTTTTTTATTAATGGTTTGCTATGCGTTTTTAAAAAAGTCCCGAATTTCGGCATCTGGCAGCGTCGGTTCAGCCCTTGGTAACAGTGTCCTTCGGTTTTGTAACGGTATTCTTTTTCATAATAACGGGTCCGTTTTCGTAAGTGCTTGATTTTGCTTGTTGTTCTTCTTGTTGGACATCTTGTCCAGTCGCTTTCTCTCCACGTTCAATTTTTTTTTCTGACAGCTTCGGGGTTTTCGCCTGTATCTTTTGAGATAACACGGGCTGATTCTAATTTGCTTTTTGATAAAACTATTTTTTTATAACAATATTAACAAGCTGACCTATCGTAATAGTCGGTAGTACAAAAGCTGGCAAATCCATTTTTACTATAATATTTTGTACATGTTCTCTTGCAAATGGCCAAACATTAAAAATTGCATTAGTTGAGGCAAATGCCTCTAAATCTGCTTTATTTGCTTTTAAATCATTTCTAATTGAATAGATAACGCAAAAAGTAAAATCTAATTGAATGGCTTTTTTATTTTTTTCAATGTCTGTCCCAATTATATTAAAATGGCAACTTATAGGCACAAATTTTTTATCTGTTGAATCTAAAATTTTCGTATCAATTTGGATATTCATTTCAGCCTTTTTAGGCTTAAAAGATATATCCCTTTCACAATTAGATTTCCAAAGATGAATATTTTTTAGTGATAAATTAGGAGCTATTTTTTCAGCCTTTTTTAAAAGGTCCTTAGGTTGCATATTAGGCCACCTTTGCTTCATAATCACATTTTTCGGTCTCCATATCAACTTTTACAGGTGTAAAAACAATCCATTTTTTAGCACTTTCTTTTTTCTTAAGCTTTATTTCTAAATCATAACCAAGGCAAAAAGCAATCTCTGCTAATGTGGCTAATGTCATATTTCTATTTCCATTTAAAAGCTGAGAAATATAACCTTTTGTTTTATCCATTTTTTCTGCCAGCTTTTTCTTCGTCTTTTTTTCTTTTTCAAGGATTCCACAAATAGTTTCCGTGACATCCATTATAAGTTTTCCTTTTGCGGCTTCTAAAGCATATGCTGGGTCCTTTAGGAGTTTACTTCTATAATCTTTCATTTTTTGCCTCTTGATTTGTTGAATATAACATCAAATTCCTTTTTAATACTTAAGGCTTTTATCCTTTGATTTTTTGGAAATTTTTCCTTTTTTCCTCCCCCTCTCTTTTCAAAACCATTTGTCAAAACAAAATGGGCAGTTATAAAATAACCTACCAACCTGTTTTTCCCTCCCTTTACCTCAAAAAGCCCATCTCCTACCGCTCTAAATTGTTCTATGTTAATAATACGCCCATGATCACCCAACCTTTTCAAAATTCTATCTAACTTCCCCCAGTTTGAACGATCAATTGATTCAATATAATCCCTCGCATGAATTATACCATTATTTGTAACCGCAAAAATAATTCTAAGGCATGATCCATAATAATAAATGAGTTCATTATAATCTGGTATCGGCATTTTGGGTAGTTTACTTAAATATAAACCAATAGAATTTAATTTCAAGTATTATTTTTAAAAAATATGAAGTAAACAAATGTATATTTTATAAGGAAATATTTTGATTCGTGTCAATGATTAAAATTGGAAAGCAACAAACTAATTTGATAAAAAAAATTTTCAAGACTTAATGGAGTAAAAATCACCTGACCACTTCATAAAAAAAAGGCGGTCCGTGGCCGTTGGACCGCCCCATGCCCCCGTTATTCCTGAAAACAAAGTCACGGTGGGCTTGACTTTGTCGGCAAATCCGGTTTTATCCGGCCAGTGCCGCCCTGGTCACAACACGCTGAAGATATCCAGCTTTTTTTTTGCCAGGGACGAATCAACCAAAAAAACCCGGCAAGTCATTAAGCCGGAAGCTCGAAGACCCCCGGCAAACTTGTTATCGAATTAGTAGGTAGATAGTTCCGGTTTTTGAATTACCCGCCGATGATACGGCAAACGTCAACTGTGACATCGCAACCCCGGCCATATCAGCCTCTTTTATAAACTCCGTGTTCGCCGTGTCTCGGTTTCCCGTTGCTGATCCTAAAAGCAGATCAACCCCGTCATCATCCGAAATCGTTACGGTATAATTATCACTTGGCGCCGTTGCCCCAGGGTCCGTTATAAGCCCGGCAAAACGACCGGTATAGTGTTGTGAGGTTGTCCCGCTCGCGGTCCCGGCTGCGTCATCTGACACCCATTCAGCTTTTATTTTTTTGACACTTCCGAAAGTGATTTCGGTAAATGTCATTAATGATCCTGCCATTTTTTATTCCTTAAAAGCCGGAGGCGTTAACCCCCGGCTTCGTGTTAAAGGTTATGCTCTGCTTGCGAGCGCCACAAAATGACTCTGCGTATCAGAAGCGCTACCCGAAAACGGAGTCACAGGACTTGCGAGCATTGGACTTCCGTCCCACCGATAGACAAATCTAAAAATCGACTCATCTTGGATAAATTGAACGTGAATGCTCACATCGGTCTGAATCCCGCCCTTCTCTGCGATCACATATCCGTCTTGGAAACTGGCAAGGATAATATCGCCAGCGTCTCCCAAAGTCGGACATTGCTCACAGGGAATTATGGGCCTGCCAAATAAAGTCATGTACGGTTCCTGTGATAGAGCGCCGCCGGGCATAAAAATAGGACTCCCGCCAGTGCCTACCGCCAGGCTCATCGTATATAATTGTGGTTCAACATTCTGATTTATCAACCAAACCGCGTTCTTACGGCTCGAACCCAACATGCGGGACCACATTTTGACGATATTTTCAGTGATTACAGTATCCGCCGGCTGCCCCGCTTCTTTGGCCACCGTCACAAGCGCCCCCGAATTGAGGATTCCAAGTGGCTGGCCTGCGCCCGTACCATTCAAAATTGCATCATCCTGATTAAAAGCCAATTCATCCGATGCGGCCTTTTTAATGAACGCTTCGAGTGCAGCGGCATCCTGCAAAAGCTCATCCGTGGAATAAATCAAAACCACCGATTTCTTGAGACTCAATTCAACCAAACGAAATTTAGGCTTTGACGCCTGCTTTTCAGCGGCTTCCGAAATCCAATAGCTGAGAACTCCGCCTTGCCGCGATCCCGCAACCCTGGAAGTTTCATCAAGGCCCGGAATTTTTATGCCGTTGCTGTTGCTGGTAATCGGTATCTTCCGGCACAGTTTAGCCAATTTGCCCGTTTCAAAAGCCGTTGTGAAAATGTCATTGCTTAGGCTCGGCTGCAGAAGAAAACCACCGTCCGAAGGGACCGTCTCGCCCAATCCTGTAGCTGCATTGTAAAGCCTGGGGTCAATTCTACCACCGGGAGTACTTGCCGCCATGATGCATTGAAAAAACTCGCCGTCACTTTTAAAAAGCCCGTCGCTTCCGCCGCCCCTGCTTAGCTTTCCGATAGAACCACTTGGCCCCATAAGCGTTTGCGGCTTCCCCGGTTTCTCAAGCTCCGCATATAACGAGTTTAATGCCCCTTCAAATTCGGCTATTATAACTTCCTCCCTTGGGCTGGTTTCCCGGCCCTCGGCCTCTGCTTGCGAAATTATTTTGAACTTTTCCGCGGAGATGGCCTTAATGTCATTTTTTATTTTTGCAAAACTCATTTTATTTTATCCTTTTTTTAATAGTTAGTTTTAAGTTGTGCTGCTTTAATTCCCGCCACAATAACCTTTTTTTCGGATACTTCCCGCATCCCCGGAAATATGCACCCTCGAATCGCATATTGACCAAAAAAAGGCCCGCCCATATATTGGACTTTCGGCGCCAGCTGTCCCCTCGATGCACTGGTCACCGCTTTATTTAAAATATCATGCTTGGAACATGATATATTTTTGCTGCTATTCAACCCCACTTGCTAAAAACGCGGCGTAGATATTGACAGTACCCCGGCGGTTAATAGTATAAAGACTGATACGATCATGATAGCCCCGGCCTGGCTGAATTTCATTCATTGCCAACATTATGTTTTTCTTTAATATTTTCAATGTTATCCGTTTGTTGTGCTACGTTCGTAGTGCCCTTAGTTGTGCGTTTACACAACCCTTTGGCCGTACCTTTAGGCCGCACTTTTGATTTCTTTGATTTTTCAAACATTACTCTTAAAGTTTGTGATAATTCCAAATACCAGGCTTTAGACTCGGTATCCAAAGCCTGGAATAACTCAAATGCCAGCGCCCAATCTTCATCGGTTGGATCTCCCTCTGGGAAAATAGGCGGAAATATCGGCCTGTATAACTTTGGGATCTTCAAGAAACTTCTCGGCATCGGCAGTATGCAAACCTTACCCATCGGTTTTTATCCTTTGTTTATGCTTAGCCCGAATGACCGCCGCTTTAGCCTCAAAGTCCATCAACAAACCGGCCTCCACGTTCCTTTTTTCCTTCGTGTGCAACTCCCTGGGTGCAGGTGATTCCTTTGGAACCCTCACTTTTTGATTTTGATAGGAAATCAAAGTTTTCGCGGCCTGTATCCTGGCAGGGTCCGCCGGTTCAGTACCCGCAACAACCGCTTCAAGATAAGCCTGTGCCGAATCATAAAGCACCGAATCGGTTGAAACTTCCCGTTTTTTCTTTGGCCGTCCTGCTCCTGGCCTCTTGCCGCCCCGTGCCATTTTCAATCACCTCTTTGATTTTGGTTTTTGCTGCAAAATCCCTCAATGCGAAACCGGCGAGTTAACGCTCCCATAGCCGCCCGACGATTCCGACATGGGGAGGGTAACCCCTTGTTACCATTGCTTATCATTGTAAATGCTTCGGTCCATGTTTTAAAATACTTTCCGCTTGCTCAAACAAATTAGAGACTCCATCTTTAAGTACAGATAGGGCCTCGATGTCATGGCGGTTCAAAATAACTAAAATGCTTTTTGCTAAAACCAGAATTGTTTCTGATATTAACTTCTCAATATCATTCATCTCAGCAATCTGTTGCTGTAAGTCTTTGACATATTCCTGTGCTTCCTGTTCAGCGTTCATTTTCATTTGCCCCTTTTTTAAATGGCTTGCAGATTATTGTTGCAGCGCCCACTTTCAGCCCATGCCGTTCTAATGCCTGTGTTATTGCCTGGTCCCAGTTCCTTGCAGTTCGATCATAGTAACACGTTAAAAAGAATCGTTTGCCTACCCGTTCAAGTTTGCTTTCGTACATTCTTTGATGGCCTCTCTACATTTGACTGGTTGCCCGGATTCCAAACAATACGGCCCCCATTCGATTTGTCCGGTTTTCGGATCCACGTCCCGTACTTTGAAATAAAAACAACTTTCACATTTTAATTTCATGTTAATTCATCGCCCTTTGATATGCCTTGACCGGTGTTTCATTCCGGTCAAGTTCAATAAGTACATGGCCGCTTTCGTAAGCCGTCGCCAGCAGCCCGTCCCATTGGCCCCGGCTCATCGTCATTAAAACACACGGTTTCCCGGAAAAAAGGTTGTTCATCACCTCATCAAGATTTATCTCGTTTAAGTCCGGTCTTTTCATTTTTCATACGTCCTTTAACTCGTTTTAGGCTTTAGGCTTATCACCTTGTTTTGTTATTCCGACGCTGCCTAATGGCATAATAGGCTTAGGGCAGTCACTATAAATAGTGACGTGCCTATCCTATTATTAGGCTGGTTAGGCTTATTAGGCTTGTTGTTGACAACCCTATTATTTTTGACAAGCCTATTCATGGTCACACCGGATGAAGTTCAGCGTTTTCTTGTAATGTCCCCTGGCGCGCTCCTCGGTCGCTTCGATATATGGTTTCCCTCCGGCTTGCGCCCAGTTCAAAAAATCCTTTATGCGGTTATCCGATAACGCGGTCTTTTCTTTAAACAGGGTTTTAAAAGTAGCGATGTCTATACAGCTTCCGTTTTGATTAAAAATGTTTTCCGCAATAGGTAGGTAGGTTGTTAACGGCGGTGGTGTCTGCTTGCTCCTGCCCGTCTTTTTTTCCGGCACGATGTCATCTGCCAGCCTGAAACAATACCCGTTATCCTGGCAATCCCAAACAACTGAAAATGATTCCTGTGGCTGATAATTTCTAAGCAGGATGTCAATGACGGTCGCGTCCGGGTTCTGTTCATGAGCGGTCATGGTGAAACAGGCGTCATAATCGCGCCCCAGTACGTTTGAACCGGCCCCCCTGTCTCTTATGTCTCTGTCGCCCGGTGAACCCTTAGCGTCATGGTGAACGTAGATAATCGCGGCGCCGGTCTGTTCGGCCAGCCGGTCAAACTCGGCCAATAAAATTTTCATGTCTTCAGCGGCATTTTCGACGCCACTTGATAATTTATACAGGGGATCAAAAATAATGACTTCCGGCTGAAAGTCTGACACCATGTCATAGATGCTTTCAATCCCTTCCGGTCCGGTAAGTCCCAACCCGCGCCCGTTTAAAATTTGGAGTCTGTTTCCGATGTCTTTTGAAGTAATACTCATGGCTTTTGAAAGTCGTTTAATTCGCCGGTGTTTGTGGTGTGAGCGGATTTCAAACTGACAAAGCATCACCCGCCGGGCTTTGGGGACGCAAAATTTCAGAAAGTTTTTCCCTGAAACTAAACTTAGTGCCAACTGGTCAACCCAAAACGATTTCCGCATTTTGGATGAACCGATAATTACCAACTTGTCGCCGGTGTCCAGGATGTCTTTAATTATTTGGTCCGGCTCCGGCGGGTCTGTTTCCAACCAGTCCGCCGCATTTATCAATCTGACAATCTGTTGCCCGTTGGCTTCCTTCACCTGTTCTTCAAAATCGCTCAGCATAACGGTTCCCCTTCGTAACTCAGCCATAGAATCTTTTGCATTTTCCCGTCTCTATCGTGTCCCGGCAGTCTGGACAGTCTCGCCGCATTAGAACACGCCCCATCGACTCCCAGGGGCTTCAAAATTCGATCATAAAGCCGCACCTTAATTTCTGACTCCCAAACTCCCATTGTATCGACTTTCGCCAGCTTGTTTACTTCCAGAAGTCCGTGAATGCTTTTTCCGCCCGAATGGATTAAACACACCACCGGCAATTTTACGGCGCTCCAAAACTTGATTTGTTCTTCATAATTAAGGTTGTCAAACTCAACAAGGCAGTATTGAAATCTTGAAACGCAAGCATCGCCGCGAAGGGTTTCTTTATCGCCGCTTTTAGTAGGTGCAGGTTTTCCAGATAGTGGATTGATAACGAAATGAGGAGAAGCTTGGCCGCCGCTCTGAAAGTGTTTTATCCAATCGGTAGTGGTGCGGATCGTATCCCCCATAATCCCTTCCTGATATCGGTCGCCTATCCAGATAGAGTCATCCGGTCGGTATAATGTATTAAGGAATAATGCAGTATCATGTCGCGGATCGTCGTATAATCGAATCGGTGATGATTCCCACAAGTCCACCTCATCGCTGATTTTGGCTTGTGATATGATTTTCTGAAGGGTCGCTTTGCCGTCTTTAACAACGGGTTTCGGTCTGGGTTTTGGTGTATAAGTGCCGCCTTTATGATCTGACAACGCCTTTTTTATTGCGTCTGAAATCTCTCGGTCCGTAACAGAACGCCGGCCCGAAGGGACAGAACGCCGCATATCGTCATGGATTCGTTCCGGGTCTATGCCTGCAATAACGCCCAGGTTCGCCACACCCAGCAATGAAGGGTGACAACCGCCCCCTGGTGGTGGTATGCTATTCAAAGCTTCGTGGTAACGTGCCGTTATAGGCATCCGCCTGGCTCCTGCATAAATGCATTCAATCTTTTACGAATTATTTTTGCCTTTCTCGAACACTTCTTAAAGGTGTCTGCATTTATTTCCTTTGGCGCTTTCTGCGGCAAAACACGAAGGCACTTGTCAAGTGCATTAATGTATATCATCTGGTCTATTTTCATAATTAGTTTTTCCATTTATCGACACTCACAGTCGCCGCACCGGCCAGGTCGTTCACAGGCTCGCCGCTCCAACCATTCATTGATTTCCGATTCAAACCATCCAACGCTATTGCCCCCCAGTTTAATTCGCTGCGGAAATCGTCCCGCTTTTTCTGCGCGCCAAATAGTTGCATCAGACAAACCAATCCTTGAAAGAAGTTCGGGTTTTCTAATAATTCTACAATTCATGTGTTCACCTCTCTTTTAACGGTTAATCGGGTTCGGTCATTGATAGGAAGTGTAACGCAATGAATAGTGAAATATGAGTACGCAAATTTTAAATATTTTGCGTACCTATTTTAGAAGGGAATTATAGGAGTCTTACTTTGTGGGTTTTATCGAATATGAGAATGTTGTGTTTCCAAAAAGGGCATGGTCGTTCACAATGCCCGGTTTATTAAAGATATGAAATTCAATTCTGTGGTTTTCGTTTCCCCGGTCAACCTCTATAAAATCATGTCCGTAGTAAGGAAAAGGCAAAACGCGGCTGTTTAATACTTTGCGATACCTTTTTAGTTTTTGTCCGAGGGCCTGTTCTGGCTGTTCCGGTAAATCATCATCATCGGATTCTAAAATAATTTTTCTTATAGCCTTTGCCCGGCTTCCCGCTGTTTTTGCTTCCTTGCTTATTTTATGAGATAAAAAAGACGTTCTGGCCAGGTTGTCGCGCTGCTGTTCTGTGAGTTCTTCCCGGCAACCCTTAGCAATAAAGGCCGCCTTAATATAATCAATGTTGTTTTGCCAGTCCTTTAACCATTTTATCACCTGGTCAAGTATCCAATCTTCCGCTAAATGAGACGGCTCCAACTGGATTAGTTTGACAATAAAAGCTTTTTTCTTGCGCTCCGAATCCAGTTCGATCCACTCTCTTTTTTTAACTTCCAGAAATTCAAAACGGTTTTTTAATGACTGCGTAAAAAGCTCAACGAATTGTTTTTTATCGTCGATGTCTATGAATTTTTTATCCATGTCTCACCTCGAAGGGAATGACTTTTGAAATTGTTTCATCAATGCCTAAAATTTCACGCAACCGGCTTTCCCAACGGCTCAAGGCTTGCCGTTTTTCAATGTCGTATGGGTGTTGATTGTATATGGCCATCATGCCTTGCAGTTTATGCCCCAGAACGCGCTCCGCCACTATTTCATTGACTCCTATCTCTGCTAATCGGGTCCTTAGAGTTCGCCGTAAATCGTGAGGGGTGAATTTCTCAACGCCCATTTCCGAAAAATGCCTTGAAATCGCCCTTGATAGGGCATGGCTTGTCATTGGATGTTCCGGCTTGTATGATGACGGAAAGACGTTGTTTTCCTTCCCCGCATAAACCTTTGCCTGTTCTATGACTTCAAGGGCCATAGGGCATAATGGGACACGATTTGCTTCGGCATTTTTCATCCGTTCCGCCGGTATGGTCCAGAAGTCACCGTCGATTTCGTCAAAGGTCATGCCGCATACTTCCCCCGGCCTTTGTCCGGTCAAGAGAATCATTTTTAATGCAAGCTTAGATACCCTGTAAATGTCGATGTCCGTATTTTCAAGGTCAAGGGCAGTCCACAGCGCCTTTATTTCATCATCTGTTAAAACGCGGCTCCGGCCCTTCTCTGTTATCTTTCTAATCCGGGTGCATGGTGAATCGTCTATTATGCCCCGCTCCGCTGCGAAGTTAAAAACTCTTGTCAATGCCCCGTGTACGCGGTTTCTTATCACCGGCCCCCGCTCCGCGATACGGTCAAGCAAAATCACGATGTCACGCCTTTTAATGTCGGCAACCTTGCGCTTTCCCCAAACCGGCAAGATATCTTTCTCTAATATTTTCTTGGTCTGGATACCTGACTTTTTATGCCTGAGTTCGATTTGCCAAAACTCATCAAGAAGGTCTTTGACCGTCGGCGCGGCTTTCCTTTTGGCTTTCGCTTCCTTTGCCTTTGCCCCAGGGTCAATGCCCTTTTGGATATCCACCATAGCGGCCCCGTGTTTTTCCCTGGCATCTGCAAGCGATATGCCCGGATAGACGCCTATTTTCATTTTTCGGGGTCTTCCATCAAACAAGTATCTGAAAACCCATGTTTTTTGGCCCCCTGGCAGGATACGGATAGACAACCCCTGGCCGTCCGATGTTTCATACTCCGTCTTTTTCGGCTTCATTTTTCGTATCTGCAAATCTGTAAGTCCCATAATTCGCTCCCCTTTTCTATTTTTAATCTGGTACAAATTCTGGTACAAATTTGACCTTGTTAATGATGAAATATGATGCAATGTCCTGAATAGATAAATAAGGGGTTTTTTATATAAAGTCAAGGGTTTTTGAAAAGAATTGCAAAGGTATGAAATAGCTTGAAATCCGACAATTTATAAATGGGGTTCAAGGGGTCGGAGGTTCAAATCCTCTCGCCCCGACCAAAAAAAATCAGGAAGTTACAGACTGGCACATTTTTCTTGGTAGGTATTTGTGACAGTTTTGTGACAGTCAACTTTTTTCGAAGCGGTCAATCCATTGAGCGGATTGCCCGCTGTTCTTTTATGCTCTAAAGTTAAATGGCCGACGACCCTTCCGGTCGACCAAGAAAAAAACCAAGTTACAACCCTCCACTTTTCCCTTAAATAACCGAATATAAAAAATACTTGACATGCCACTTTGTGGCACTATCTTATTAAGCAAGATTGGCAATCCTTTTGACCGGTACCAATCTCATTTGTTTGACCTTTGCGGTTTTTGTCAATTTGGGACGCTTTTTTGAGATAAATTTAAACCATATCAGAGTATAGGAGGTGCAACCATGAGGAATCCAAAGAATTTGGTATTAATTGTTGCGACCGTTATGCTTTTTTCTTTTGCTGCTGTTCCCCCGGCCAATGCGTTCATTGGTATGGCAACGCTTACTGCAATCCTTGCAGCAACTTTTGCTTCGGCAGTTGTTATTAATGAAACTGCCGTAAAGTCAGACAATGAGTCGATACCGGAGCATTCCGCATCAAAACAGAAAATACAAGATAAGTTACACGCAGTAAACGAGCCATAAAATAATATTCATGCCACTTTTCCAGCTGTAATGCCCCTACGGTTATATTAACTTTAGGGGCTTTTTATTTGCCCGGGGCAATTCAGAAACTCAATATGGATTACCCCGTTTCCAGTTTCTTTTTTCGCCGGCGCTTCACACATTCCCGTCTGTTTACGCTTCGGTACCATGGTAATTGAAATTTATATCAGAAAATGCTACAAATTGATTTAAGGGTCTTCTCTTTGTTGAGGGTTTAAGATGGGACTTTACATGCCAGGCGTAAACAACAAAAATCTCCTGTTCGATACGATTTGTTTTTCTATAATATCCGGGAATAATCAAAATGCAGGATGAAATATTTTAAAACACTCTATCAGGTGAACCTGTCGATATATAAGCATTTGAAAGCAAATAATATAAAGATCCCTTTTCCACAAAGAGACGTTCATATTGTTTCACGATTCCAGGATGGCCCGTCTTCGACCCCATAAACTCGAGAGAATCTCTCGCAATTATTCAGCTAAATGGTATCGTCTCAGCGGGCTGTTGCCCAAACGCAAATCTTTTTGAGCGATCAGTGAAACGTTTTTTGTTCATAAATCTTGGCGAAATGAAAGAAAATTGAATGGGTCTGCGATCAGACCTGTCAGGAGCGACATAATGGATCAGGAACATTTCATACGACTTGAAGAGGAATTCGGGGCACACAATTATAAACCTCTGGATGTGGTCTTAACACGCGGAAAGGGGATGTGGGTCTGGGACGTTGAGGGTAATAAGTATATGGACTGCCTGTCCGCATACTCTGCGGTCAATCAGGGGCATTGCCACCCGAAGATCATGCAAACCCTGATCGATCAGGCGCAAAAACTGACGCTGACCTCACGGGCGTTTCGAAACGATCAGCTTGGACCTTTCTACAAGGAGCTTTGCGAATTAACCCGTTCTCACAAAGTACTGCCCATGAACAGCGGTGCCGAGGCCGTTGAAACCGTTATTAAAGCTGTTCGCAAATGGGGATACAAGGTCAAAGGTGTTCCCCGCAATCAGGCCGAAATCATCGTCTGCGAAAACAATTTTCACGGTCGAACCATTGCCATTATCGGATTTAGCACCGAAAACCAATACAGGAACGGGTTCGGCCCTTTCCCTGCGGGCTTTAAAATCGTTCCCTTTGGTGATGCCACGGCACTTGAACAGGCGATCACACCGCATACGGTGGGAGTTCTTTTGGAACCGATTCAAGGAGAAGCCGGCGTCATCATACCGCCTTCGGGATATCTTAAAGACGTCAAAGCCATCTGTGAAAAGCATGATATCATCTTTATTCTGGACGAAATTCAGACAGGTCTCGGGCGGACGGGCAAACTTCTGGCAGAAGAGCACGAAGGTATCGAAGCCGATGTTACGGTAATCGGAAAAGCACTTTCCGGTGGCTTCTACCCCATTTCGGCGGTGTTGTCGAACAAGGAGGTGTTGGGTGTCTTTATGCCCGGCGATCATGGAAGCACGTTCGGAGGCAATCCCCTCGCATGTGCCGTGGCACGGACAGCCCTCAAGGTTCTGGTCGAAGAGAACATGATAGAAAATGCCGGAAAAATGGGGCAATATTTCCTGTCTCAACTTAAAAAAATCGAAAGCCCGTACATTAGAGACGTCAGAGGAAAAGGTCTTTTGATCGGCGTCGAACTTCTTCCGGAAGCTGGCGGTGCCCGCCGTTTTTGTGAACGTCTCAAGGCAAAAGGATTGCTTTCCAAGGAAACCCATGTAAACGTCATCCGTTTTGCACCGCCGCTGGTGATTACCCAAGCGGAGATCGACTGGGCTATGGAGAGGATCGAGTCAGTTTTAAAAGTGCGATAACCATCTGATTCGGGAGACGCAAATGGTTGAAAAAGTCATTATCATGGGTGCTGCCGGACGTGATTTTCACAACTTCAATATCTATTTCAAGGATAATCCGCGGTACAAGGTCATCGGGTTTACTGCAGCCCAGATTCCAAACATCGAGGGGCGGCTCTATCCGCCGGAGCTTGCGGGCGATCTTTATCCGAAAGGCGTTCCCATCTATTCCGAAAACAAGCTCACAGACTTGATTCGCGAGCATAAGATAGATCTGGTCGCATTTTCCTACAGTGATATTCTCCATACGGACGTTATGCACAAAGCGTCCATCGCCATGGCCGGTGGCGCCGACTTTATCCTTATCGGCGCTACCTATACCATGCTGAGATCCAAAAAAACCGTTGTGTCGGTTTGTGCCGTTCGAACAGGATGCGGAAAATCTCAAACCACGCGTTATGTCTGTGAGATAATGAAGGCGAACGGGAAGAAGGTTGTGGCGGTTCGACATCCCATGCCCTACGGAGATTTAACCCGCCAGGTGGTGCAGCGTTTTTCTTCTTATGAAGACATTAAAAATCAACAGTGTACCATAGAAGAAAGAGAAGAATATGAACCCCTGGTATCTCAGGGTATAGTGGTCTATGCCGGAGTAGACTATGGAAAGATTTTAAAAGCAGCAGAAGAAGAAGCGGATGTTATCGTCTGGGACGGCGGCAACAATGACACGCCCTTTTATTATCCTGACGTGAACATTGTGGTTTTTGATCCTCACAGGGCCGGTCACGAACTGCTTTACTACCCGGGTGAAACCAATATGCTTATGGCGGATATCGCCGTCATCAACAAGGTGGACAGTGCCGATTCCCAGCAGATAAAAACGGTTCGAAAAAATATTGAAGCCCATGCGCCCAGCGCCAGAATTGTTCTGGCAGAATCGGAGATTCTGGTGGATGATCCCGGACAGATTAAAGGACAGCGTGTTCTGGTCGTCGAAGACGGCCCGTCCCTCACCCACGGCGGGATGTCCCATGGTGCCGGTGTCATCGCCGCCCAAATGTACGAAGCCGCCGATATCGTCGACCCCAGGCAGCATGCCGCCGGAACCATAAAAAATATATACCGCCAATATCCGAATATCGGTCCGGTTCTGCCCGCCATGGGATACAGCCAAAAACAGGTTCAGGATCTGGAATTAACCATCAATCAGGCTGACTGTGATCTGGTTCTCTGCGCCACCCCTATCGATCTGCCAAAGCTTTTATCCATTAACACGCCGATCATTAGAGTGGGTTACAGATACAAGGACCACGGCAAGCCTTGTCTAAAAGACGTACTTCTGGAATACATTGAAAAATTGTAACTGTGATGGAAAAAAATAAACAGACACTTCTGGTGGCGCTTGGGGGCAATGCCCTGATTCGAAAAGGTCAGAAAGGCACTGTTGACGAACAGTTCGAAAATTTGAAAATGCCCATTCGACAGATTGCCAGGCTTTCCCGGAAATACAGGATCATCATCACCCACGGAAACGGACCCCAGGTGGGCAACCTCATGTTGCAACAGGAAAGCTGTGGTTTGGTTCCGAAACTTCCGTTAGAAATCCTGGTTGCACAAACCCAAGGGCAGATCGGTTACATGATCGAATCGACCCTGGATACCGAATTGATGCATCTTGGGGATGACACCGAACATTACTTTGTCAGCCTCTTGAGTTATGTGGTTGTGGATAAAAACGATCCGGCATTCTTAAACCCGTCCAAACCCGTGGGGCCCGCCTTTTCAAAGACAAGAGCACAGACCCTTCCCTATCCGACCCGAAAAACCGCAAAAGGATACCGGCGGGTTGTGGCCTCTCCCCTGCCGGTTACCATTGTTGAAAAACGCGAAATCAAAAAACTCATTGATATGAATTTTATCGTGATCTGCTGCGGCGGCGGAGGCATACCGGTTATTCGTGAAGGGCGAAGTTTTAGCGGAGTGGATGCGGTCATTGACAAAGACCTTGCCAGCGCAAAACTGGCGGAAGAGGTGGGAGTGGATATTTTTCTGATTGCCACCGACGTAGAAGGCGCTGCGCTGAATTATGGAAAGAAGAATCAGAAGTTCCTCAGATCCTTGACCCTCAAGCAGGCCGTCCGATTGTTATCAGAGGGTCATTTTCCTCCCGGCTCCATGGGGCCTAAAATCGAAGCCGCCATCCAGTTTGTTCGAAAATCCGGTAAAAGAGCCATCATCGCTTCCATCGAGGATATCGAGAACGCTGTTAAAGAAAAATCAGGAACGGAAATTGTAAACTAATCAAACGTCTCGGAATTTCTTTAACCTATTGAGAATAAAATATCTTTTTGAAGTTTAAATCCTTGCCTCGACCATGGAATAATGGAATAGTGGAATACTGGAAGGTTGGTTTTAAAAGGAGATGGGTCTTTTTTGCTTTTATAACCAACAAAATTTTACCATTAACCCAGCATCACATTATTCCAAAACCCATTATTCCAACATTCCAACTAAGGCGAAGCCCCTAACTTGCTCAACAAGTGAATAAACTTATGGTTGGCTTTTGGGAACGGATATAGATCGATTTCCCGGATGGTGATCCATCGAAAATCGACCGGACCTTTGAGTTTTACGTTACCGGACACATATCGGCATGAAAAGACTTCCATCAGGATTTTAAAGTGCGTGTAGGCATGTTTGACCTGTGCAATATGCCCGGTGACCGTCACGCTCAGATTCACTTCTTCCTTGATCTCTCGGGCACATGCCTGTTCAGGACATTCATCCTTTCTGACTTTTCCGCCGGGAAATTCCCATAATCCGCCCAACAACCCTTCGGGTTTACGGCGCGTAATCAGCATGTGGTTGTTTTTGTACACAACCCCGACAGCGATGTGGTGTAGTGGTGTTTCTGGCGTCTTTATACGTTTCGGGAATTGATCGACACGACCTGTCTGATTGGCACGGCATCCGAAGTGGACCGGACAACTCTTGCAATCGGGATTTTTGGGTTTGCAAATCCTGGCCCCCAACTCCATCAAAGCCTGATTGAAAATTCCCGGATACCGGCGATCAAGCAAAGCTTCGGCAGCTTGTTTAAAAGTTTTATACGAAGAAGATTTATTGGCCGGTTCTGAAATTTCATGGAACCTGGCCAGCACGCGCTTGACATTGCCATCCACAACGGCATACGGCTGATTGAAGGCGATGCTAAGAACAGCAGCTGCGATATACTCTCCTACACCCGGCAATTCCCGAAACGTTTCCCAGGTGTCGGGGAATTTTTCGTCGTGTTGTTCGAAGATAGTCTTTGCCGCTCGGTGCATATTGCGCGCCCGGGCATAATATCCCAATCCTTCCCAGACTTTTAAAACTTTTTGCAAATTCGAACTTGCCAGCGCTTTGACGTCCGGAAATTCACGTAAAAATTTTTGATAATAGGGTAGAGCCGTTTGTATCTGTGTTTGCTGCAGCATCACCTCCGAAATCCATATCCGGTAGGGATCATCGGTTTCACGCCAGGGCAGTCGGCGGTGATGCCGGTGATACCACTGGATAAGCAGGCTTCGCGTTCTTTGGTTCTCTGTTGAAGGCATCGGTTTCCTTTGCATTAAGAGTCTATCCAATCCTGGGATGCTGCCCAAAAAGCCAACTCAAGCCCAATGTTCTGGAGGATATTATTCGAACTTAAACACGGGGTTTTCACACAATCGATAAAATTTTGTATGTGTTCAGGGGGCAGTCATTTACCCTTCACTGCGGTGTCTCCGTCACTGGTATTTTCAGTGACTTAGCAGTGGTGGCATTCCTGCCCCCTCCGCGTTCTCCCGCGAAAAGCATGCGGGAGCCGCGGTCTCCCCCACTGCGAAATCACTGAAAATACGAAGCGACTCCGCCAACCCGCCTGCCATGCAAGGCACGAGCGGGCAGGTAACGTTACGGGAAAACAACTACCTCCTGAATAGTTACAAAATTTTAAAGATTCGTTCCGATTTTGAAGGCCATTTCATCCGGAATCTGAACTGTTTTTCTCTAATTTGACAATCTTGATCGACGGTTGATGGCGGGTGTGAAAAAGGTGAATCTTGAATGGTATTAAATACCTTTATTTTATAAATATTTAAACATGGCAAAGTATAGATCTCTCTGTGTCGGATTACCGGTTTTTACAAATCCATGCTTTTTATAAAAAATTTCCGTGCGCTGGAATTTTGGGACTTCGACTTCGATTTGATTCATCCCTATCTGTTTTAACCGTTTCTCACATTGTTTATACAAAAGTGAACCATATCCTTTTCGGCAGTATTCGGTTCTGACCTGGATGGTTTTTATAACAAAACTCATCCCCTTTCGAACGACGAGTGCACACCCGATCAGATCTCCTTCGTCACTGGAAAGCGTCACCAGGTATCCTCTGCGCATTTCTTCCTGAATTTTTTTAGGGATTGCAAATGCATTCAGTTTTTCCATTTCGGCCGGAGTATACTCTCCCTCATTAACGTCCTGAGTATTTTGTCTGATCAGCGTTGCAACCCTTTCCGCTTCCGTATCAGTCAAAGGTTCTGCCTGGCCTTGAAGATTGTCTATGACATCGACTTTCATGTTCAAAAGGCTAAACTCTTACAAAAAAACAAAGGTTTCAAATGTATGTCATCCTCGATCCGAGACATCTAATAAATGATAAAAAGAGCATTATGTCAATAATTTATATTCAAATTTTTAGTTGATGTCATCGTAAAAAACCTTTTTTACAGTGAGTTGAAGCATTCCGGGATGAAAATCTGCAAAATGCCAAGCATTATCATTGCAAACCGTTCAAGGATGTCGCCCGAATTTCTACAATTTTTAAAAGGGGCTTATAAATTCCAAAATTGCCCAAAAAAAATAGCCGATTCCGGCATCTGCCAAAATCGGCCAAGTCAGTTTTGCTATGGCGGAGAGACCGGGATTCGAACCCGGGGTGGAAGTTTCCCCCCACACTCGCTTAGCAGGCGAGCGCCTTCAGCCGACTCGGCCATCTCTCCGTTTATCGAAACTTGTTTAAATGATCGACGCGTCGACGGGAAAGGATTTGCCATTCATTTTCCCGTACTTAAATTCAGCTTGCCGCACCAACCCATCAACCTATGAATGAAAATGGCGGAGGGAGTAGGATTCGAACCCACGGAGCTGTTACACTCAACGGTTTTCAAGACCGCCGCTTTCAACCACTCAGCCATCCCTCCGATACCTTAAAGATTTCACCTAACATTTTGGAGATTTGAGGTCAATATTTTTCTATTGTGAGTTGACATCACTTGTTTTTTATGATCTTCGATAAATCGGTTGTAATATCGATTGTATTCAAAGGAGACAAAGAATGAAACAAAAATACATGGTTTTGAAAAACGATGAAAAAACCGGCCTTATCATCAGGGAATACGCCGAACTGGATAAAGAAATATTTTCCCTTATGTGTGAAGAAACATTTGAAGATGAGACCATAAAATCGGCCATCAAAAAAGGCAAGGACGCACTGATTAAGACATTAAGGACTCAAAATCTGTTTCCAATCGGCATATATGCGGAAGGGATCGCTACTGCCGTGACACAAATTTATGAATCAGATAATGATCAGCCTGTTGAACTCTTTTTTGACGACATTGATCTTTTGTCCAAAGACCGGGAACAGCCGCTCCCTCTGAATGAAATTGAAGAGGATGAGGTGGAAATCGACGATCTGCTGGACGAAGACATCCCCGAAGAAGATTTTGATGAGAAAGACGACATTAAAAATTTACCCTATTCATTGAAAATCTCCGATGACGACCCGACAGATCTCAACGATGAAGAATAGCAAGGAAAAGTAGAAAATTTTTAACGCACCTAAAGCCTTGACGATCGATACAAATGCAATTTCGATTGGGTAAAAAACCGCATATTGCATATTTAATGTTACCGCAACTTACGGGTCCTTTGCCGAGTATCCAGACAAATTGCATACCAAATAAATAATATTCAGAAATCAAAAAAAATTCTTGACATTCTAAACCGCTCTAATATATTGAAACTAGTGTAAATGTAGTGATATATTGTGGTATTCTACATTGTAGTATTGTTCCAAATTACTTTACAACCCGATATGATATAAAGGTTGGCGAAAATTGGAACGAATATTGATGAGTTATGCTCAGGTTTAGGCCATCCCGACTCGGGATGGCCTTTTTTTTGGAAAGCGGCCGAACACGCAGATTTACCTGATTTGAAATTAGTATGCTGTTTTATTTTAGATATAAGTGATTTAAGAGTTACGATTCT
>JAWOIY010000151.1:0-33560 GCA_046484425.1 Desulfobacterales bacterium
TTTTCATTTTGAGCAGATGCAAGCTTGTGCAACTTTAAAAACAAATTATCGTTCATCACAGGATTTCGAAATCCGATTTTATAAAATTAATTTTAGCAATATCTTGGAGATAGTGCACGTATTAAAACATTCAAAATTGCTGTGATCACCATTAAATATCACCGCCAACCTTTTCACACGCTTTTTGAGCATATCACAAATTTGGATGTTAAAATATAAATGGAAGGGTCAAGACAAATATCGTTTGGTGATACGGTATAGAGTTATCAAAGAAAATTCAGGCACTTGATAGTATTATTTCATTGCAGTTATCTAAGATTCCACCAACATCTGCGTAATGGGAATTACTCAAGGATAGAAACGATCAGATTTGTGTGATCATCATTAGTTTTACTTCGTAATTTTAGATGTTCTGATCGCAGCATTTTATTTTAACATTTTCTCTTGGCAGCGAGCGTGGGAATCGATGGCCTTCTGCCGCTGCAAATGGCGTTGTTCCAATTGAAATATTACTTCATCTTCAGTCACATCACGACGAGGAAGAAAATGAGCCAGCAATTTTTCAATGTCTGAACAGGATAGGAGTGGATAAGTATCCTTATGATGAATCTTTTCGGAAAGCATAAACAACATAGCCATCATCACAAGGGCCATATGATGGTGCCAGGCACTCCATTTTCTCACCTGATAATCGGCCATGCCGCATTCACTTTTCGCATCCTCAAATGTACGCTCTACCCAATATCGCTGGCGCTGTATCCAGCCCAATCGTTTGAGCGTTGCGTGCTTCGGCAAATTGGTCAGGGAAATCTTTGTATCCGGATTCTCCCCCAAAGACTTCGTTGCAATCAAAGTCCAGCATTTAGCCTTATCCGATTCGCCGTCCCATACGTAAACTTTCAATCGACAGATCCGAACTCTGAGCACGCCGCGGGTGGTTCTACGCAGCGTCACCTTTTTCCAGCGTTGTGCAGGGAGAGAACCCAAAAGGACTCTAATTTCTATGCCTTCTTGATCAGTCTGATACTTTTTAAATGGAGGGCCGAATTTGTTGACTTTCTGAGGCAAATAGGGCTTAGGATCTTTCAGGTATACTTGAAAGTCCGAGTGCAAATCTACACAGAAAGTCTCACCCATTTCATCAAGAGCAAAACAAAAACCCGGGCCTTTGCCGTACCCCGCATCAGCCCCAACCCATCCATAACGAAGGCCGCTTTCTCTGGCGTGCCTTACTATTTCCAGGGCAAGCTCCGTTTTCTTTCGAAACCTTCGTTCACCTTCGGGTACACCCGCACGTTCGCAACCTTTCGGATCATCGGCCCATTCTTGAGGCAAGTAAAGTCGAACATCAAAAGGGGCTACATACTGGCCGTTAGCCAGCGCGCCGAACACCGCCACTTGGCCGTTGTCCACCTTGCCCAATCGGCCCAACCACTGCCTGGAAACACCAACCGACCGTTTTCCCTGTTTAGCAAATCCGCTTTCATCAATCAGAAGACAGGCATTGCGGGCATCACCCAAAAGGCCATCAACATCCTGGGCCACATGGTCGATTACTTCTTTATGATCCCATTTCGAATGACAAAGAAATTGTTGAAGGTTTCGGGATTTGGATTCTGGTACTACCTCAGCCATCCGGTCCATGTTTTTGCGAGAACCCGCCTGCATCAAACCACAAGCATACTGACGCGCCTTGTCAGAGACATCGTGACGATAGGATTGGAAATGTTCTGTGTAGGTGTTCACAAAGGATACAAAGCGACTCCCCACGTCCCCCAAGCGGGACGGGTGGGGGGTTGCATAAGATTTCCTCCTTTGATCAGTAGAATGTGTTCGTTGGCGTTAACATAATGATAATTCTCTACTATTTTAGTCATGAGAAGTCAAGAAATATCTTTACGAAGTCAAATTAGGTAGATGCAATCTATATCTTATTCAGATATATCTTTGAAACACAATGTCTTTCACTTGATCGAATTTATTATTCTCTAAGGCATTTTATGTGTGCGCTATGTTGGTTTCTGTATCCCTTTAAAAGCCGAACGTAAATGTCAGCTGCCTTGATCGATGTTGCAAAAAGCAAAAAACTTAAAGCGATTGTAAACATACCCAGGCCTAATCCAAAAATTGCGAAGTTGATCTAGCCATGTTCCTACAATGGTTTTAGTAAAATATATATGGTACTTACCTTTTGAAGATGTTCAATTCACCTTTTTAGAGCAGCCTGAATTCGCATATATTCTCCGAGATTATCCATGGTCAGCAATCCAACCAATTTGCCGTTAAGCATTACTGGCAGTGTGTGGCAATTACAATCTTTCAGTTTGGCGAAAGCGGATTCCAGCATTTCCAGGGAATCCACTGTGACGAAATTATTCTGCATCGCCGATGTAACCGTTGGATATTGATCAAGTGCGGACAGAGCCTTGAGTAAATCAGTCTGGGTCAGGATACCTTCGACGCTACCATTATCAACAACAGGAAAATCTTTCTGAGATCCGGCCAGTGTCAGTTCGACGACTCGATCCAAGCTATCGTTCTTGTGAAGGTATCTAAAGTCGGTTAACATGGCCTGCTGCACCGGAGTGTTGCTGATGGCAGATGACATCTGAACCATACTTGCTTCCTGGGCTGCCCCGATCCAAACGAAAAAAGCAATAAACAATAAAAAAGGATTGTAGAACAGTCCGACGAAGCCAAAAAGTATTGCAATCCCCTGGCCGATAGATGCCGCTATTTGGGTAGCCCGGCTGTATTCTTTTCTTGTAGCCAAGATTGCGCGTAATACTCGTCCGCCATCCATGGGAAAGGCTGGGATCATGTTAAAAGCCACTAGAAAAAGATTCACTGCCATAATGCGTTCCACAAACGGCCCGGTTGTCACAGTCAGCTTCTGGATTGGCTCAAACGATGCGGTAAAGTTGAGCCACAAGAACAAGCCAAAAGCAATTACGATGTTAACGGCCGGTCCGGCTAACGCAACCCATAACTCCTGTAACGGATTGGTGGGCAATCTCTCTAATCTGGCTACACCGCCGATTGGCAGCAAAATGATGTCTCGTGTTTTGATGCCATAACGCCTGGCTGTTAACGCATGGCCGAATTCGTGTAGTACAACACACAAGAAAACGGCAAGGATAAACGCAACCCCCGCGACAACAGCCGTAATGCTTTGTCCTTGTTTCCAGTGCAGCAGAGCCACCCAACTTACCAGCAGTAGAAATGTAACATGCATGTAAACATCAATTCCAGCAAAACGCCCTATTTTTAGTGACCATTTCATTTTTAGTTCCTCACTATTTTCATTTTTTGATTTGTTCCAAGTAAATTAGGTTGTCAATGACGGCTCATGGTTTTATATACTAAGCCGCTGTTTTGAAATACTCATTTACTAAAAGTTAATACATGTCCAGGAAAATCAAATAGGAAAGGTATAATAGAACTTTAATAGGTAAAAACTATCAATTTTCACTCGATGACTTTCAGATTTCATAATGGTTCCTCAAAAAATAAGTCAACTTGACAAACGACAGTGATTCATTACCTTCAGACTGGTTAGAAATCTACAAATGAGGTTGTACTGATGATAGAAAAATTTGATCCTGTTTTACTGGCACGTGTTCAGTTTGCATTTACCGTATCCTTTCAC
This sequence comes from Desulfobacterales bacterium, assembly GCA_046484425.1. Classification (GTDB taxonomy): domain Bacteria; phylum Desulfobacterota; class Desulfobacteria; order Desulfobacterales; family UBA11574; genus UBA11574. Next base: position 3,650 of record JAWOIY010000151.1, read on the forward strand.
ATTATTTTTCCGGCCTTCACCATAGGTCTTGCTAGCTGGTTGGCTGTTTTGGAATGGCGATGGTTAACAACCGGTAAAACGGTTTATGAAGAAATTTATCGCATGTGGGTGAAAATATTTGCTGTAACATTTGGCATGGGGGTGGTGTCCGGTGTAGTGATGTCGTTTCAGTTCGGCATGAACTGGTCGGTCTTTTCAGATAGGACCGGTAATATTTTGGGACCACTACTGGGTTATGAAGTCCTCACCGCATTTTTTTTAGAAGCTTCCTTTTTGGGGGTAATGCTCTTCGGATGGAATCGCGTGAGCCCAAAAATGCACTTTGCCGCTACCATCATTGTCGCGCTGGGAACCCTGATCTCGGCATTCTGGATCCTTTCGGCCAATAGCTGGATGCAAACCCCGCGGGGATACCTTATAGGGGTTGACGGTCTGCTATATCCCACCGACTGGATGAAAGTCATTTTCAATCCTTCTTTTCCCTACCGATTTTTTCACATGGTAACTGCCTCCTATCTGACAACAGCATTTGTCGTCGGCGGAGTTGGTGCATATTATCTCTATCGGAATCAACATGTCAAACACGCCAGGGTGATGCTGGGCATGGCGATGATTATGGCGATATTTGTTGCACCAACCCAGGCAGTATTAGGGGATTTGCACGGCCTGAATACGCTCAAACACCAACCAGCCAAAGTGGCTGCCATGGAAGGTATCTGGGATACGCAAAAAGGCGCTCCGCTGAAGTTGTTCGGATGGCCGGATCAAGAGGAAGAAAAAACCAATTATGCCATTGAAATTCCTAAATTATCGAGCCTGATTCTAACCCACAATTTAAATGGCGAGGTGAAAGGTTTAAAAGAATGGGCAAAAGATAAACGTCCCCCCGTTGCCTGGGTGTTCTGGTCATTTCGGTTAATGGTCGGTATCGGTGTTTTGATGATTTTTACAGGTGTGACCGCTGCAATTCTTTTTTTGCGTAAGCAATTGTTCGCCAAACGATGGTTTCAACTCTGGTGTGTGGCTATGACGCCGTCGGGATTTATCTCCGTGCTCGCAGGCTGGTTTGTCACGGAAATCGGTCGACAACCGTATATCGTATATGGTGTTATGCGCACTGTGGAAACGGTATCTCCGGTTATGGGTTCCCAGATTGCAATGTCTCTTCTGGCGTTCATTTTCAGTTATTTTTTTATTTTTGGTGCAGGAAGTTACTACATTTTGAGACTGATCGGAAAGGGCCCCGATATCCAGGAACAAGAATACGGAACACACGGCGTAAAAAAACCTCCACTATTGACAGATCTGACTTCCGAAACAGGAGGAAAACATGTTTAGCCTCGAGAGTTTCATGGACCTACCGTTAATTTGGTACGGCCTTATTTCAACGGCCATCTTTCTGTATGTCCTGCTGGATGGATTCGATCTGGGGGTTGGCATCTTATTTCCTTTTGCACCTTCAGAGAGCTGCCGGAATCGAATGATGAACTCAATTGCCCCTTTCTGGGACGGTAACGAAACCTGGCTGGTCCTTGGCGGAGGCGGGTTGTTTGCCGCCTTTCCCCTGGCATATGCGATACTGATGCCTGCACTCTATTTGCCGGTCGTATTTATGCTGATCGGATTGATTTTTCGTGGTGTTGCATTTGAGTTTCGATTCAAAGCCATCGGAAAATCTCGGAAATTCTGGGATTATTCTTTTCATTTCGGTTCTCTCGTAGCGACATTCATGCAAGGCATGGTGCTGGGAGCTTTCGTCCAGGGCATAAAGATTCAGGGACGAAGCTTCGGCGGCGGCGCATTTGATTGGCTCAATGCATACAGTGTCATGGTGGGCATGGCGTTGGTCTTCGGTTATGCTTTGCTGGGTGCCACCTGGGTGATTATGAAGACCGATGGTATCACCCAGGACTGGGCAAGAAAGTGCGCAGGATATGTGCTGGGCTATGTGGGGTTATTCTTGGGAATTGTGAGCATCAGCATGCCCATGATGAATACTGATGTAAAAGCGTTGTGGTTCAGTCTACCGAATTTTTTCTATCTTTTACCCATACCCCTATCCACCGTCGTGATGTTTGTGATGCTCTGGAGGGGTTTAATCAAAGGAAAAGAATATCTACCATTTTTCCTGAGTATAGGCGTGTTTCTGACGGGTTATGTGGGTCTGGGGATCAGTTTATGGCCCTGGCTGGTTCCATTTGAAATATCCTTTCGTCAAGCCGCAGCAGCGCCGGAATCCCAGTCGTTGCTTCTAATCGGTACCGTTATATTGCTTCCGCTGATACTCGGTTATGTGGCTTACTGTTATTATGTATTTCGAGGTAAGACATCTGATGAAACCCTTTACTGAGAAGCAAAGGGAATGGCTGTGGTTCGTTGCACTATGTTTAGGCGGATTAGCAGTCACTTTTTCACTGGCCACCATTGTTCGATGGGTTATTTATATCCGTTGAAACGGATCGGAACATCGAAATAAATTGGCCGATTAAAAGTTCTTACACTATCAGAGCTTTAGTGTCATGCCTATGGATTAGATTGTCATCTTGATAGACACATAGTTGCTACTAAAACTCCGAGTGAATAAGGAATTTTGTTGTGAGAAAGGTTTTGGTTACCGGATCTACAGGATTTATCGGAATAGAAGTGTCGAGACAACTGGTGGAACATGGCTTACTCCCAAGACTGATGGTAAGACGTCCCGTGCGTGGCCTTATGCTAAGAAATCTGGAAGCTGAAATTATGCAAGCAGATATACGTAGCCCCAAAAGCCTTCAACGTGTTCTCAGCGGAATTGATACTGTTATTCATCTCGGGGCCAGAGCAGCTTTTGAACCTTATCCACGTCTGTATCCATCGATTGTCCAGGGTTCCGTTTGGAATCCTTATCACTTTTACCGGACATGAGCCTTAATGATCATGTTCTTTGCCCATTCCCGCCCATCTGCGAGGTCGTTCTCATCGGGGTGTCCTTCAGCACTCTGAGCCTCCTGAGCCCAGCCCCGGTGCTCAACTTTGTCAATAAGACTGTCAATAATTTTTTGATTTAGCTGGCCGCGGCAGCCAAAAGTCCCCAAAACAATGGCATTTTTTACGATGTGCAAGGCATGGTAGAAAGCGGTAACCGCTAGTTCTCCGCCCCTCATGCATCCGTGTGTCGCAAAATAGGCTACTTTTTGACCCTCAGGTAGTTTTTTCACAAATGCCTCGACTTTGCCGGGAACATTATGTGAATGGACCGGAAACCCAATAAAAATTACGTCATAACCCTCGATCCCGGTTACCTCTTGAATGGGCTGAACCTCCTTTTTAGAGGATTCTACCGCCTCAAAAATAGCATATGCAAGCTTTTCAGTATTTCCAGTTTCAGAAAAATACGTTACCAATACTTTCATAAATTTTTCTCCAAAAATGACAATGGTTAAAACATATTACAATCCATAAACTTCTGAATATCATCCAGCCTGTCCGATAACCCAGCTATCGGCAACTGCATTATTCCTTAATTTATTCTACTTGGAAAGAGAGCTATAATGCCATATGTAGGTGTTACCTTGTGATATCCGAAAATACAGTGTTAAAGATTAAATCGAGCTACGATCAATTACAGACGCCAACAGTATCATATATATAACTGAGTCATGAAATTTTACTTTTTCTAAAATAAAAAAATACAGGTCAATAAGGGCGTTTTTAAAACAGCTTCTACTGTTCCTCAGTTATGCAACCCTCGTGGTCCTTGCCGCACTTGCTACAATTAACGGTCACTTTATCATTGATGTCGCCATATTTTTCCCGGAATTCATCAGGAGTCATATTGCATATCAAGCCACATCCACAATCAGGGCATTCCGATTTGATCTGGTACCTTTTCTTTGCCATGTTTTACCTCCCTCGCGTTGTTTTTTTATTGTTTCAGTCACTGGGTCAATTCTTCCAGGATACCCCCTTTTTGATTGTTCATCCCAAACGCATCCTGCCCTATCGTAATATTATTACTTAACTTGCTGGTAATAGCAGCATTAGCTATTTGTGAAGGTTAAGAACTTTTGTCGAGATTTTTTTCAGGAATCAAGCCTATTAAACTACTCGAACTTCTAAAAACCATTAAGGCACTTCTAAAATATTCCTATTTAATGCTGCTTTTTCAGTTCATCTAATGTTTCAAGGTCACATTCATCAAAACTTTGTCCGCACCCACCACAAACCATTTCGCATTTATCTGGTGTACGAGTTCTTCGTTGTTTTAACTTTGCACGACATTCCGGACATCTTAGGTTAATCGCATTATTTTTATTATCTATATTGGTTTTCATGAGATTTTACTAATGTGCAATTTCCTGTGATTATTCTATTATAGTTGGTTTTTTTATTTGATATGTAATGATGCTTTAAAAGCATCATCCACATTGAAAATATCAGTATCGTTTTAATCCAATGCTTCCATGAGTTTTCCACAACAAGGCGGAATTCTATCACCTTGTTTCAACATTACATATTTATTGCATGTATAACAAATGCACTGGCAATCCTCATCAACATAGACCTCAGGATATTCATCATCCCCAGTACCCTTTTCACCTTCGATTACAAATCTAGCAAATTCACTTTGCTGTGGGATATACTCTCCAATAGGAACCAGCTTTCTATTGAATCTGGCACAATCAACCATCATCCTCCATAAAGATTGAAGTTTTATTGTCTCATCAGAATTTTCAGGTGTAAATTCAACAAGGTTTTTTTCTATGTTGATTTTCATATGTTTGCCTCCTCTTTTAGTGTTGTAGCGTTATTAATATTTAACGCAAATTTTCTCTTGTTTCACAAACAATTGTTAATACATAACAGCAACAATTATGCCAATGTATTATCATCGTATAAGTAGTTGTTATCTAAAATAAATGTCTTCGAGCCCAACAAATAAATGTATCACAACAAATGATTATAACGAGACGCCCATGTATCATGAGACAGCAGATATGAATATTTTAAGCAAAAAAGCATTATCAGTCATTTCTTGAAAAACTATTCGGAAATAGAAGAAGTTTTATACTACACGATGTGATATCGTATTATGGTATCACGAAAATTTCAGATGCTTGATATTGGGACAAAATTGCAGCTATCAACAGGGCCTCCCAAGAAAAATATGTTTGAGATAGTGCAGGCTCCAAAACGTCCAAGAATCCTCTACTCACCATTAGATATCGAAAGTTTGGATAAGGCCCGCTGGCAATCGTCCTCTAAAATAGTGTTATTTGTTTGGCTATTTATATGCTTTTATCCATTCAATCTCAAGCTGGAATTGACCTTCTTGATTATCTGCTATCAAGAATCCAATCTGCTGAATCTTTTTGGGTGAGATTGGCGCTTTATTATTTATTATACGACCTCGGAAAACCGGTACACATTTATTGAAAGGAACTTTAATCGTCATCCATTGACCGATTTCAGTCGTGAATTGATACCGATAAGCAACTCCTTCAAATCTATCATTGGTTCTTATACGAAATTGGTATTTTTTCCCATCACCTTTTAATCGAATGATAATGCCTTTAAATTCATCTAACTTAAACAAGCGAGGTCTGGTACGCGTTGATGTAAATCCTCCGTTATTTTCAAAAGATACAGTTCCCCGAAAAATTGCCGTATTACTATCACTAATAAAAAATTCACCCTTTGAGAGACCACCCATAACACCATCATTTACGATAATCCAATTTTCATTTTTATCTGAATTTTTAAAATCAAATATTACCATTTCATCTTGCTCCATTTTATTAGAAATTGGCAGCGCCCAGGATACTTGGATAAGAGAAACTATTATAATGGAAATTAATTGAATATTGAATCTTAAATAGTTCATTTCTGATTACAACTGAAAAGGGCATTTAGATAGTTTTTAAGAAGGCAGAAAATTTTTATAGTAGCCGGTACATCTTACCTGGAAGTTCTCGCCTCAGCAGGCGACTCAGCTTGCGCGACTCTGCAGCAACCTTGGTATAGTCAATCCCGGTGGCAATATTCAGACTGTTTAGCAAATGAATGGTGTCCTCGGTGGCTATATTTCCTGCTGCGCCGGCAACAAAAGGGCATCCGCCCAAGCCCCCCAGTGAGGTATCAAAATGTACAATCCCCATTTCTAGTGCGGTCATCAGATTTACCAAGCCCATACCACGGGTGTCATGCAAGTGCAGCCCAACTGGAACATCACCAGCCATAGGCAAAATTGCCGACAGATTTTGACGCACGGCGGGTGGTGTGGCCATCCCCGTGGTGTCCGCCAGTATAAGCCGGTCAACTCCTTTGTTCAAGAGTTTCTCGGCCAAGCGCTGTACTTGAGACACTTCGATTTCGCATTCATGCACACATCCAAAGCTGCACTGAATGCTGCCGCGTAATTTGCGGCCTTTCTGCTTGGCTAAATCAATCATGGCGGCTGCTTCCGCCAGGGCCTCTTCAACCGACATGCCGCTGTTGCTTAGGCTTTGCTCTTCACTGGCCGAAAGCGACACTTCGATCCACTGAATCGGTGTACGACAGGCGCGTTCCATCCCCTTTCGATTTAGGGTCAAGGCGCTAAACTCAACCGTATCCGTTGGCGGCAAAGCGTCAATTACAGCTTCGGCATCAGCCATTTGCGGCACCTTGCCGTGATGAACAAAAGATGCCACTTGAACGGCTCTCACGCCGGCTTTCACCAAGCCTTTAATCAGTCGTACTTTTTGATTAGTGGACAGAACCTGCTTTTCCATTTGCAGCCCGTCGCGAGGGCCGACTTCCGTAATAAAGACGTGTTTGGGATATACCATAGTTGATCTTCCCTTTTATCGCCGCACTGCTAAAACATGTGTCCGGTTGAATTCGTTGTCAGACGCTTCAACATAATCATGATATTCTCGCATGGTAGGATTTCAAATCGATCCAGAATTCAAAACGATTATATCTTATTGATAGCCTGCCGAATACAAATAAAAAAAAAGTGCTATATTCTTTCCTTTTCAAACATTTCAATGTTGACTTCAAGTAAGCGCCCCTGCAGTAAATCTTCCATGGCCTTGATGTAATGTTCCTTTTTTACACCAGGTATTAAACTGTATTTATCGATGTTCGCTAGCAAGACGATGTTCTGCATGTGTGGATCCTTAAGGTCTGTTTTGAATATACTTATCTCCCTGATCTTCCGTTTTTGGCATTGCTTGCTAATCATCGCCCCACTGACCGGTTTGACCAAGTTCAGACGTACTTCCAGAGGCTGCCAAATCGTATTATAATATATCAAAGTGCCACCGTCTTTCAGGGCCCTATTTATACCCCGAAGGGCTTCATGGCACTCAAGGGCGACCACAAGATCGGCTTCGTTCTGAAAAATCAACGGAGAATGTATTCGGTCACCCAATCTTAATTGTGAAACCACAATCCCACCTCTTTGAGCTAGACCGTGAGTGTCCACGCTTTTTACTTTAAGCCCGGCGTGGTAAGAACCTCTTAATAAAATTTCACTGAGAAGGCCGATTCCCTGTCCCCCGACACCGGCCAAATAAATATTAAATCCTTTCATTACTTACTCCATAGTTTCAAAATCTTATCTTCGTTAAGTTTACTACAAACCTTGTCAAAATTATTGATTTTGGGTTTATTCAATTTGTGGCGGTGTTATAGCCTGAACCTGACATGTTTGGAGGCAGGATCCGTCACCAATGCAAAGATCCCTATTAATCTTGACCCTCTGGTCGTCTGTACGCGTAAAGGTAGGACAGGCAAATTTTTCGATACATTCGTAAAACTGTTGGCATTTCTGCTGATCGATATCTACCTTTCGCGGCTTATAAGAAGGTTTGCGGCGTTGTTCCCGGATAAATTTGAGCATGCATGGATGCTTGGCAATCACGACACTGAATTCATTTATCTCAACAGCCTCTTTTACTATTTCGGTTAGTTTTGACTGTTGATAAGTGTCTGTTTCGTAAATATGTTTAACCCCTAATCCTTCCAGAGTCCGACTCAGTGGAATTATATCTGTTGGTTCGTTAAAATTTTTTCCCGACGCTGCATGATCCTGGTGACCGGTCATGGCTGTAGTGCCATTTTCCATAAGAATTAAAGTTAGGTTATGATTATTGAACAAGGCGTTGATAATTCCGGGCAGACCAGCATGAAAAAAGGTAGAGTCACCTAAAAAAGCGATCACTTTGCGCGTGTCATTGAATAATGAAAGCCCTGAAGCAATAGCGGTCGAAGCACCCATGCACATCATCAGTTCACCTACTTGATATGGCGGGAGAAAACCAAGGGTATGGCAACCGATATCCGCCACGGTAATGTCGGTATCTTTAATCGCCTTTTTTATGGCGTGAAAGGCGCTGCGGTGTCCGCATCCCGGACACATCTGTGCCGGCCTGTTAGGAACTTCGAAAATATTGTCTCCGAGCCTTTTTCTGGCAGGCAGCAGATCAGGCCAAGTTTTTTTGAGGACCTCGTAAACTTTATCCGGGGTGTATTCCCCAATCCAGTCTTCAATATCTATCTTGCCGATGATTTTGGTTGAAAGACGGCTGTCATATGCCAGAAGTTTTATTTCTTTTTCAACGAAATTATCCAGTTCCTCTATAATCTTAACTTCCTCATGTGTTTCGAGAAAAGATTTAATTACTTTCAAGGGAATGGGATATACGACTCCGAGCTTGAGAATGTCGGGTTTTTCTTTGGTTTTCTCAAGAACATCCATCAGAGAGAGGAACGGAAGACCCATTGTGATAATGCCGAGATCTTTGTTTCCGTGATCGACAACTCGATTTAAAGGAGACATGTCGGCATAGGCTTTCATCTTATCAAGTCTTTGCAACGAAAATCGTTTCATGGGAAATACATCCGCGGCAATAGGAATATAAGGACCGTTCTTGACATCAAACCGAGGCGTTTCATCTAATTTCTTCGGCTCCCAATTCTGGAATTTAACCTTTTCCTTGGCATGGCACACATGGGTGGTTAGTCTCAAGATTATCGGTATGCCCATCTCTATGGAAAGTTTTGCAGCTTCTTTGTAGAAAATATATACTTCGTTCGGTGATGCCGGTTCAAAAACCGGCGTATAGCTTAAACAGGCATAATGCCGGTTGTCCTGTTCATTTTGTGAAGAATTTGCACCCGGATCATCACCCAATACAACGATCATTCCGCCGATGATATTCATGAGACTGAGTTGAATAAACGTATCGGAAGCAACATTGAGCCCTACACTTTTGAAAAATACTGTAGATAGATGGCCGTTAACCGCTGCACCATAAGCAACTTCCGTTGCGACTTTTTCATTGGTAGAAAATTCAAAATAAAATGGACGTTTTTCCTTTGGAATTGATTTTATTGCTTCAGCAATTTCCGGAGTTGGCGAACCAGGGTATGAAGTAACCACCCGAGTGTGAGATTCGATCATTGCTCTAACCAAGGCGGTATTACCCATAACAATCTCTGAAAAGGAGTTTTTTTCCAACAATATTTCTCCAAGTGTTTTCATAACTCCCCCCTATCGTTTTGTGTTCCCAGGTGTGGCACTGGTTGTGACGTATGTAAACTAAATCATAAAAATCGAACTAGTGAAAGATAGTGTTTCTGTCCAAAACTTCACTTAGGCCTGAATTGTGAAATGGTATTACGGTATCTCAGAAATTTAAGGTAATATATATTATTACGAAATCGGCTATCAACAATCAAGATTATACCTGAGCAATGGCGCTTCTCGCGAGATTTTATAGGCATCCAGCTGATTTTATTAAGGCTTCACCAGGGGTCAAGAGCTGCAAGACAGCATCGAACATCCGGGCCGGTGACGGGCCCAATCCGGTCGTTTTTTCGCAAAGTCTTCCTTATCGGGTTGTTCATCGTAAGGATATCGCATGACCTCCAGCAATTCGTTCACCAGTGAAAAATCATCCTGTTCAGCCTTGTCGATGGCCAGTTGGGCCAGGTAGTTTCGCAGCACGTATTTGGGATTGACGGCGTTCATACGCCTGCGTCGAGTCTCAGGAGATGTATTGTCCTTTGCCAGGCGTATCAAATAATCGCGCAACCAACTCCCGATTCGAGTTCGATACTCTTGTGTCAACTGTTCTGAAACGTAATACGAGGGAATCAGCGGCGCCATGAGTGTTTCATCACTTATATCGCCCAGGGATTCCACATCAACATCGATCTTGGCCAGCTGACGAAAAAAAATCGTCATATCCGTCTCAACCAAAGTCAGGATTTCAAGCAGCTCGGCGAATAACGCCTTATCCGTGCCGGGCTCGTAAGTCTTTAAGCCCAGTTTTTGGGCCATCATGGCCTGCCACCCCTCTTGAAAGTGTTGCGCATTAACATCCAGTGCCTGTTGCAGGGGTTCGATCTTGCCAATTAACGGATAGATGGCATTGGCCAGTTGAACGAGGTTCCAGTGGGCGATTTGCGGCTGTTTAACGTAACAATAGCGACGGCCGATTGCGTCGGTTGTGTTTGGGGTCCAGTTGGGATCATAGTCTTCCAGCCAACCGTAGGGGCCGTAATCAATGGTGAGCCCGAGAACCGACATATTGTCGGTGTTCATCACGCCATGCACAAACCCAACGCGCATCCAGTGCACGATCAGATCGGCAGTTGTTCGACACACTTCCTCAAACCACTCAAGATAGACCTCCGGCGACGGATTGCCCAGATGGGGGAAATCGATGCGGATGGTATAATCCATAAGTTGTTTCAACACCTCTATTTCTTCACGTGCAGTAAATATCTGAAAATTACCAAAACGTGTGAATGACGGCGCAACGCGGCAAAGAACAGCGCCAGGTTCCGGTTTTGGATTACCATCGTAAAACATGTCTCTCATGACCTGTTCGCCGGTTAATATAAGGCTTAACGCCCGCGTGGTGGGCACACCTAAATGAAACATGGCCTCACTGCACAAAAATTCACGCACCGAGGAACGTAGCACCGCCAAACCGTCTGCTGCGCGTCTGTATGGTGTGGGGCCTGCGCCTTTAATTTGCAAAGCCCAGCGTTCTGACCGCTGATTGATGATTTCACCCAAATTAATGGCGCGGCCGTCACCCAACTGTCCGGCCCAGTTACCGAACTGATGACCGCCGTAACAGGTCGCATAGGGCTCCATGCCCGGCAAAATACGATTGCCGACGAAAACCTCTAAAAATTCATCGGATTCACAGGTTTCTACAGAAAGGTCCAACAGTTCCGCCACTTCAGGGGAAAAGGCAACCAGCTTAGGTGCAGAAACACGTTTCGGCTTTACTAATGTGTAACACGCTCCTGTCACCTGGCGAGGCCGGTTGGTCGTTTCGGGATCAGCCGGTAGTTCACGAACAAAACGATTGTCAAACTTCAACGATGCCAATTTGCCGCTTTCAGCCCTTTGTTCTGAAAGGAAGTCAACAATCACTCTTCTCATTGTGTGGATATCGAATTTTTCGGCTTCATGGGAACAGTCTTTTGAACATTTTTTATGATTTAGCAAATCTGTTTTCAGGACCATGATTCTTTCCTTTTTATCTGGAAAACTTGCCTGTGCATTTAAAAAAGGGTAATAGATCATCAAGGTTTTTATCCACAGCGGCAATGTACTACCTGCCTCCCGGCATTGTAATCATTATTTAAACGTATGCAACGAAACCTTGAGATGCTGTATAGTGATAAAAGCTTTTGAGGGAGTTGTTTCGGTATTATGAAATCGCTGCTTTACTTTTTCAAACTTGCCAACTAAATCTCAAACCTTGTATTGCTTAAGTCACTTCCTGCGCAAACGTCACCAAACATTGTGTAATATTGGAAAAGTTCAACCTGGAACCAATTATTGTTGATTGCTTATATAGTAAACAAGAAATTATACTAAACAGTGAAACCTATATTAAACACTTCGTGGCAGGATGGGCAGATAAAAAGCCATTTTGTGATATCGCTCTCTTTTTTGAACATAGAATGAAAGCCATCTTTGTATCCACACGACGGGCAAATCTTAAACTCGTCTTTCATCTTAACGTCTTTAATGTTGTAATCCATACGATAAATACCCTCTCCGAAATAAATTCCTTTTCATTACATATCAATAAAATCAAAAAAGACAAATTCAGTGAAATAAATTTATCCCTTATGAAAAAACGATATCAAAAACTATAGCCGTTAATATATATTTCAGTGCCAGTTATCGGCCTTAAATGTTATTTTTGAGATAACTTGAACTATCACTGAGAAAGATCCAACTTTTCAGGTTCACAAAGCAGCTCCGAATTTACGGATGTCAATCCGCAATTTCGGCACTGCCACCTTTCATTATTCACTCTGTTATGACAGTGTTTCGGAGGCTTTGATCCTTTCATGCCACACCAGTCCGATTTTCTACCCATACCCTCAACCTCGCAAATGTTATTGGCGTTCAGTGCAACAGCTCCACAGTTTGCACAAAAATATGCCCGTGTGTCTTTTGGAACAGTAACATGTTTCTTTTCGGTCATTCTTGAACTCCTTATTTTAAGAATGGGTTCTATTACTTTTTTTTCATATCCTTTCCACAGCATTGAAGAGGTACTGAACATACGTCTTCTCCGATTCCACAACTACATGTTTTTTGAACTCTTAATTCTAAGCCACACGATTCACAAAAAAATACATCTCCCTGATTCATTTCGTGACATATCGCCATGAATAACCTCCTTTTTTAAGGTTCAACGCAAAGTTTCTCTTAACCTATAAACAAATGCAATTCTTAAGAGCAACAAACATGCCAATGTATTGCCATCTTATAACTTCCAGTTATTTAAAAAAAAACATCTCCAGACGAGAAAAAAATGTATCACAAATAGCGACAAAAATGATACGCCAATGTATCATGAGACAGCAGGTCTGAAAATTTTATGAAAATAGAACTATTATTGATCATTCCTTATAAAATCGTCAAAAAAACAAATTACCTAGAACTGTTTACCCATATTATGTATGGGTAAAAATGTTTTTGAAATTATTTTTGACAAACAATCGGAAAGTTCAATAATCTATTTTATGGCATCTTTAAAGGGTGCCATTCCAATCCGCTCAATTGTTTTACCGAGCCGTTCACGCTTTTTTGCATTTTCGTGATAGCACTGTACGAGTTTATCGACAACCTGCAATACCCCGGCATCATTAAGACCCGACACAAGTTCTTCAGCGATCCGCGGTTCGGCACCTACGTTGCCACCGATAACCACTGTCCAACCATCTTTTTTACCAATTAGACCGATATCTCGGACCCATGACTCGGCGCAGCTTAAATGGCAGCCGGACACCGCCATCTTAAATTTGCCGGGCAATTCCTTTGCGTGATAACGCTTATCCAGCTCCATTCCAATGCCTATAGCGTCCTGACGGCCCACTTTGCAAAATGTGGTTCCAGGACAAGCCCTGATGCTGCGAACACAAAGTCCTACTGCCGCCCCTTTTTCCAGTTGTAGTTCATCCCAAACCTGATCGATATGTTCTTCCTCGAGTCCGACAATGGCAATACGTGTCGCTCCTGTAATCTTGATGGCCTGAGCATTATATTTTTCGGCAACATCTGCAATCCTGCGGAGCAGCTCGGGAGTGACCACGCCGCAGGGAATATGGGGTGCTACGGCGTATGTTTTATTGTCTCGCTGCAATATGGCTCCTTTTTCGCCCAACTTAAGCATCTTTACCTCCTCGTTCACATTTCATTTTAGTTTTTATAGCATTTGGATCGGTTCACGTTGAAAATAATAGTCACATTTAAACCTTTGTCAAAAAAGGATCTGTTTTATTTAGAAGAATCCGCCTCCGAATTTACGCCGGGTCTTACCTATCTTGACATATGACACTTTGTGGCATATTTTTAATTCAAAATAATACTTAACAAAGAGGTGTCATGATGAAGAATTTGTGTCTTTTTGAAAGGTTTTCAAAAATAGGCTTGGGATTTTTCTTCCTGCTGACCGCGTTCGGTTTTATCTTGAGCGGTATTACCGTTTTGCCGATCTTTGGATTTATATTCGCCGTTCCCCTGTTAATTGTCTCATTTTACTTTTTTCGTGCCCATTTAAACAAAGACTGTCAAATCGATCAAACAACGGATTAGCAGCCAATGGGGCTGTTTCCTTTTTATGTCGAAAGACAGCCGTCGATATTTACCATATTGATTCTGGCTGCTTGATGAGCAACACTGCATTGTCCATTAAAAGAGAAGCAACATGGAAACAACTTTTGAAATGACCGGGCATAAGATCATTCCTCTTTTTCCTCTTGGAGTGGTTCTACTCCCTCATATGGAACTGTCGCTTCATATTTTTGAAGAACGATACAAAGTAATGATCAATGAATGCCTGGAAAAAAACCGGGAATTCGGCGTAATGAACTATGACGGAACCAATATCCGCAGCATCGGATGTACAGCCGAAATCCTTACCGTTGTCAAGGAGTATGAAGATGGTCGCATGGACATCATCACCAAGGGAAAGACTCGTTTTATCATCAAGGACATGGATCAAAGCCGAAGCTATCTGCAAGCAAAAGCCCTATTTTTTGAAGATGAGCGCGAAATGGTCTCCGACGATGACGCGAAATTGGCCGGAGAAATAATACATCTTCTTAAGGACCTCGACCGAATTTCGGAAACACGTCGCGATTACAATGCCCTGGCCGGTCTGGATCTCATGCGCCTGTCTTTTCTGATACCGAGCACCGAAGGGTTCACACCTGAAGAGCGGCAGCAGTTTCTGGAAATAACATCACCGCACCTGCGCCTCACAAAATGCAGGGCAATATTGAAAACGGTGATCCAAAGAACGAAAATGAACCTTAAAATCAACAAAATTATTGGCGGTAACGGGGACGTCAAAGCATTGCTCTAAAAAAAGCATTCCTCTTCCCATATTGCATTAGTTTATCGTATAAATATAATGCGCAGTAAATTACAGCTTGCAAAAATAAATTAATCCAAAGAGAGGACTAAAAAACACGTGAAAGTATTTACGGTTGTAATTATCATTTTTACGGCTTTAATGATATTTGACCACAAGGATACAATGCCAATGGATTTAACTCAATTCCAGTGGAAGAATCGACTGCTTTTAATTTTCGCCTCAGATGACAATGATAGTCTCTTCAAAAAATTACAAAGTGAAATTATTACCCAAGAAGCTGAAGTGGAAGATCGTGATTTGGTGGTTTTTGAAGTTCTTGAACGGGGCCCATCTCGAATGAATAGGGCTCTTTTAGACCAAAGTAAAGTCGAATCGATTCGTAGACACTTTTCCATACCCCAGAGATCATTTAGAGTCATTTTAATTGGTAAAGATGGTGGTATAAAACTTAAACGGAATGATCAGATTGACTTAGAAACGATTTTTGAACTTATCGATTCTATGCCAATGCGCAAAGATGAAATACGGCAGAAAAAATAACGATTTTGAATTTTCTGTTCAGATTATTCACGTTGAAGGGGCAAGAGCTTCCTGAGAAACTTAAGGTAATAAAGGATATAGTGATGAAAAAGGTTTTGGTTACCGGAGCGACCGGATTTATCGGCATAGAAGTATCCAGACAGCTGGCTGAACGTGACATACGCCCAAGACTGATGGTAAGGCGTCCCGTGCGTGGCCTTATGCTAAGAAATTTGGAAGCCGAAATCATGCAGGCAGATATACGCAGCCCCAAAAGTTTGCGACGTGTTTTAAGTGGAATTGATACCGTTATCCATCTTGGAGCCCGAGCTGCTTTTGAACCTTATCCACGTCTGTATCCATCCATCGTCAAGGGTTCCATAAATC
Organism: Desulfobacterales bacterium; assembly: GCA_046484425.1. Classification (GTDB taxonomy): domain Bacteria; phylum Desulfobacterota; class Desulfobacteria; order Desulfobacterales; family UBA11574; genus UBA11574. The sequence goes on from JAWOIY010000151.1 coordinate 19,447, forward strand.
TTATGCAAGCAGCAATTGAAGCTCGTGTCAAAAATTTCGTATTTGGAGGCAGTCTGCTGGTTTACGGAGATACCGCCAAACCCATCGATCAAAATACAGAACCCTCTCCTATGTCCGGTTATGGACAGGCCAAGCTCGAGGCTGAACATCACCTTGAAGAAATGGCAGAAAAAGCCGGAATCTGCTTTGTATCCTTGCGTCTGCCACATGTTTACGGGGCTCATAGTCTCCTCTTTGATCAGGTTCGGCATGGCAGGGTCTTTTTCCCGGGAAGAGGTGATAATAAGTTTGCGCATATTCACGTTATTGATGCGGCTAGTGCACTAATACACGCTGCTGAAAACACTATGCCGGGTATTTGGGCAGTGGCCGATGAGCTATCATGTACCTGGAATGATTTTTTTGAAACGGTGAAAACGTATTATCCTCGACTTCGTGTGATGCACATTCCACAGAAGATATCTTATATAGGGACGCGTATTTTAGACGTCCTATTTGGGTTAACCGCCCAACCGAATCCATATCCCAGCGGAGCAATTTCCTGCTGGAATTTACGTTTACCGGTTGTACCAGGAACGATAAACCAATCGATCGGATTGGAACCTAAATTTCCAACCATTCACGAAGGCATTCCTGCCGTATTAGACGACTCCATTTCTTTTTATTGGTTGCCATCCAACCTTGACCGGCTATAAATGGTATAACCGGTTTGCCTTTTAGGAAATAAATAATACCATGATTTTACTAAAACCCTATTCAATTAAAAATTTAGCAAAATTAAATAAGCAGATTTGTGTGTCAAAGGGTGGAGCGTGTTAAGTCTGAGTGCCAAAGCGGTGGTTAAAAAAACAGTCCGACAACCCGGTAGATTCAGATTGTCGGACAGTTAGGAACAATTCTACTGGTTAAATGATATATATCGGTTTTTTGAGTTTATCCCGGTACATCTACAGGCGCGGCTCTTCCACCGATGTAATCAATGACTTCGTCATAGGTATTGGTTAAGTTGCCCTTGACACCCTCAATTTCATCTCTTATCGGCTTCCATTCCAGAGGGCATTCCACCCTTAGCTGATGAATCCTGTCTTCCAATTCAGTGACAACCATCTTGAGGTCTTGAATGTTTGGAAGAATTTTTTCCAGTTCCGCAGATCCCAATTGATCGGCCTTGCGAATTGTGTCAAAAATTTTTGCCTTCCATAAGGTCAGCTCCATATCCACATTTGAACAATAGTCTTTTACTTCCATAATGTCCTCCTTTAAGATTTTAGTACCTGCTGTACCGGAACCAATAACTGCAATACACATCGATTTTATCCCTCTTTAAATTCGATTCAAAACGATTTGTTGCGGCCAATATAGGTTGGCGAACACCTGTTTAGAACTATCGTTGACCTTAAACCCAAGAGTATTTATTTTGTTTTCAATTTTTCAAGCAGGTTTGAAAGCTGAGCAACATGTCTGCGCTCTTGCCTGATGATCTCATCGATCCGATCCTGTCCGGACTGAGACGATATCAAATCTTTGATCCCCAGATAAAATAGAATTGCGTCCTTCTCAAGTCCCACAGCTGTTCGGAGTATGTCCTCAAGGGTTTCATCTCCGGTGAGGGAATCCGCAACAGAAGGACTCCCTTCTCCACCCATGGTGTCCGCCATTGCGGTAAGATACTGAGACACCTCGTTATAGGGGTCGAACACCTTCGGATCTTTATCCTTTTGGGTAAGGGTCGTTCGCATTTCGGTGAATATCTTCTGGTGCTGATCTTCCATGTGGGCAAGGCTTTCCAGAAATTTTTGATTTTTGGTATCGGATTGCAAACCTGCGGCCTTCCGGTAAAAGGCAGCACCGTTGTTTTCAATGCGTATTGCCATTTCAAAAATCTCATCTGCGTTAAACACGATGGCCATTTTTTTTCTCCTTTTTCATATTTCGCTTCGGTTTATACAAAAATCATTCAAAAAAATCAAAAAAAGTTTGTGTTTTTAACCATTAAAGATCATTCAAAATATTTTTGTATGTTTTGGCCTGTTTTAGGATCTTTTCCTTTTCACCATCATCTTTGCGATCCCAAGTTCGATACATCATAGTGACACGAGGATTTCTCTCTAATTTATGGCGATGGCGAGCCAAAAAATCCCAGTAAAAACTGTTGAAAGGGCACGCCCTTTGACCGTATCTGGTCCGGTAATCATAATGACAATCTTGACAATAATCACTCATGGAATTGATGTAATTGGCTGAAGATACATAAGGTTTGGTGGCGATGATGCCACCGTCGGCGTACTGGCTCATACCGCGTGTGTTTGTGATCTCCACCCATTGAATAGCATCGATGTAGATGCCGAGGTACCAGGTATCCACTTCATCGGGTTGAACACCAGCCAACAGTGCAAAGTTGCCGGTGATCATCAACCGCTGGATGTGATGAGCGTATGCATACTTAAGAGATTGCCCGATGACCGTATTCATGCAGGCCATTTTTGTTCGGCCGTCCCAGTAATAACGGGGTAATGGTTCGGTGTGATTAAAAAAGTTCATGTCTGCAAATTCAGGCATTAACGCCCAGTACATCCCTCGCATATATTCACGCCATCCTAGAATCTGGCGAATGAAACCCTCTATTTGTTGAATACCAATAAGTTCTTTGTTTTCTTTCCAGGTGTCAATGGCAGCCTGAATAACCTCCATGGGATGAAGTATTTTGGTGTTGAGCACAAAGGACAATCGGGAGTGAAAGACACTCCAGCTCTGGCGGGTCATGGCATCTTGATAGGTACCGAAGTGTGGCAACCGGTTGGTTAAAAAATCATTTAAGGAAGCAATTGCCTGTGACCGGTTAACCGGCCAGATCAATTGTTCCGGCAGGATGTCCCCGAATGTTTTAATCTTTGCTTTTTCAATCATTTCGTTGATATCGGCAACATTATTGCTAAATGTGATCGGTTTAGGTATGGATACTCTGGTATCATAGCGGCGACGGTTGCTCTGATCAAAGTTCCATTTTCCACCAACAGGTTTGTTACCATCCATAAGGATATTGTGCTTCTTACGCATGAACCGATAAAAAGATTCCATAATATACTGTTTTTTATCTTTAAAAAACACCTTGACATCCTGTCGTTGGGTTAAAAAATGTTCGGTATCTTGGACCTGGTGAGGAATCCCCAATTTACCAGCGATGGTTTTAAGTTCTTCATCGAGGCGAACCTCATCCGGCAGCAAGTACTCAAAGTGTGTGAATTTTTCTTTTAGAATGAGCTGTTTCAGATTGTATTCAAAATTTTGGGCATTGGACGGATCATCCATAGGAATATAAATGAGTCTGTGGCCCAGCTGTATCAGCCGACGGGAAAACGCTCGCATTGCTGCAAAAAAAGATGCCACCTTTTGAACGTGGTGTTTGACGTAGTCGGTCTCCTGCCGAATTTCCATTAACAAATAGGTGACGTTGTCATGTATTTTTTGAAACCATGAATGATGTTCATTTAACTGATCGCCCAAAATCAGTCGTAAAATTTTTGGATGAGTCATACGATGTTTCCTTTTGAAAGACTATCTTCCCAATTGCAATTTTACGAACTTTAATATTATATTATTCATGAGTAATAGTCGATGGGGTTTTATCAGCTTTACAAAGGGAAAAAAGAAAATTTTCTAATTGATTTCTATTTCAATCATAGAAGATTTATGAAAATGCATCTGAATCAGCTATGATGTATAAATAGACCCAAACATCTTTTCTTATTTTGTTTACATAATTTAGATATTAAGTAAGTTATGATACAGAATAACTTTTTGCAATCCATTTTAACTTAAACACTAAAAGGGGGAAAAATGTCCGAAAAAGAAAAAAAAGACGTCTGGGTGCGGGTTAAGGATAATGCCGGAAATGAGTTTATCTGTCCTCTCGATGCTTTGAAAGAGCGTAAATCGGCAACGGACGAAGAGTTGGAAAATTGCGTGGATGATGCGGTCGTCGGACGCTACGCCGGAAATATAGACATCGCTGAATAACGGTCGGATTATTCCAAAAACGAATGAATTTAGATCTGAGTATCTACAGAATTTTAAAGATTTTAAGTATTACTCTTTTTGAAAAAATGCCCACTTTACATGCTCTCGAAGAAACTGGTTACAAAAACAAAATTACTAGTGGTCATATACAACTGAATCTATTCAAATCTTAATTGGATTCTACTGTTCAGCTGCATTTTTGTAACGCCTTTATAAATGAGATATAAATTTATAATAAGATCTTATTTTGTTTAACTATCAGGAAAGTCGATGAGGCGCTTTGAGTAAAGCAAAATCCAGCTTAAAGCAGAGATCTTTTTTGTTATTAAGGGCTCGCAGAAGATGACGGAGTTTTATCCCGCTTTATCAGTAGGGCTTCGCCATTAATCCCTCGAATCCGAGGCATCCTATATTTTCGCTCAATTTCGATAGAAGCGAAAGTTAAAAAGTATTCTTGTTTACTGAAGCGGAAATGAATGTATAAAAAATAGATGGATAGTTATCAAGGATCATGAGGTAAGCCATGGACGAAAAAATAAAACTTGGTGTTAGTGCTTGTTTAATGGGCGAGCAGGTCCGCTGGAACGGCGGACATGAAAGGGACCGATACCTGACCGACATACTGGGTCAATACGTGGAATATGTTCCGGTGTGCCCTGAAGTGGAATGCGGGATGGGCGTTCCCCGGGAGACCTTGCGTCTTGTGGGCCATCCGGACAACCCGAATCTGGTCACTTCTAAAACAAATATCGACCATACTCACAGGATGACCGAGTGGGCACGAAAAAGAGTTAAAGAACTGGAAAAAGAAAATCTGTGCGGATTTGTTTTCAAAAAAAATTCTCCAAGCAGCGGCCTGTTTAGAGTCCCGGTTAGAACGTCCAAAGGAATGCCTCAGAAAAAAGGGAGGGGCATATTTGCCCGTGTGTTTACGGAGCATTTTCCTTTGGTTCCGGTGGAAGAAGAAGGCCGGCTGAATGATTCCAAACTTAGAGAGACCTTTATTGAGCAGATTTTTACCTTGATGCGATGGCGGGAAACGCTGTCCAAAAAGAAAAGTATGAAGAACCTGATCGATTTTCATACCCGGCACAAGCTGCTGATTATGTCACACAGTCCCAACCATTCGCGGATGATGGGTAAGCGGGTTGCCGAGGGTGAAGCCCTTCCCTTGAAAGATGTATTTACCCAATACGAGATCCTGTTGATGTGGGCTTTGAGCCTGAAAACGACGCTAAAGAAGAATATCAATGTGCTGCAACATATTATGGGATACTTTAAAAAGCAGTTGTCCACGGATGAAAAGCAGGAGCTGCTCGAAATTATCGAACAGTATAGACAGGAGTATGTGCCCTTAATTGTACCGGTGACCCTTCTCAACCATTACGTGCGCAAATATAAACAACCGTATCTGGCGAAACAGGTCTATTTAAATCCGCATCCTATTGCGCTGAAGTTGCGCAATCACGTGTAAAGAAGAAGTGATTTCAATGAAAGACGACAAACCGATTTTGGTTGCCGGGGCCACCGGCTATGTGGGCGGGCGGTTGATTCCAGCTCTGCTTGAAGCAGGTTACACCGTGCGTGCCATGGGAAGGTCCCTTGAGAAATTAGCCTGTCGTCCCTGGGGACATCATCCAAAAGTTGAACTTGTTAAAGGAGATGTTCTTGACAGAGAATCCCTGGAAACGGCCCTGTCAGGCTGTGGGGCGGCCTATTATCTGGTCCATTCAATGATCGCCCAGAAACACAAGTTTGTAGAAGCCGACCGAAAGGCCGCTCAAAATATGGTAAAGGCTGCTGAATCCGCCGTTATTGATCGGATCATTTATCTGGGGGGTCTTGCGGAAAAAAAAGATGGCGGGTTAAGCAAGCATTTGGGTTCCCGAATGGAAGTTGCAGATATCCTTCAATCCGGGGTGGTTCCCGTAACCGATTTGCGAACCCCCATGATTTTGGGATCCGGCAGTGCTTCCTTTGAGATATTGCGACACCTGGTGGAACGTCTTCCCGTGATGATCACACCACGCTGGGTGGCGTCCTTGAACCAGCCGATTGCCATTCGAAATGTCATCCAATATCTGGTCGGCTGTCTCGAATACCCTGAAACCGTCGGTCAAACCTATGATATCGGGGGGTCGGAGGTGCTGGCCTACCGGGATTTGCTGGATATTTATGCCCAGGAGGCAAAATTGCCCAAGCGATGGATCATACCGATTCCCGTGCTCACCCCTACATTCAGCGCATACTGGATTCATCTCATCAGCCCCGTGCCCCACTCAATTGCGTTGCCGTTGACCGAAGGATTGAGCAGCAATGCCGTATGTTCAGACCAACGTATTCAATCGATTATTCCTCAGAAACTGCTCAGTCCCCGTGAGGCGATTCGAACGGCGCTGGATAAAATCATCCAGGAACAGGTGGACACTTGCTGGGCCGATGCCGGAGACATCATCACGCCGGAATGGGCCCATTGCGGGGATGCGGATTGGGCCGGCGGCACCATTATGCAATGCGGATATCGGGTTCGAATAAAAGCCCCATTGGATGATGTCTGGCTTCCCATTAGCAAGATCGGGGGTTATGAAGGTTATTATTATGCCGACGGCTTGTGGTGGTTGCGCGGTCTGCTGGATCGATTATTCGGCGGTGTTGGATTACGTCGAGGGCGGCGTCACCCAACCGAACTGCGTGTTGGAGACGCCCTGGATTTCTGGCGAGTACTGGATGTTGCACCAAAGGAGCGACTGTCATTACTGGCTGAAATGAAGGTCCCCGGCGAAGCCTTGCTTGAATTTAAAATCGAGTCAATTGGAGATCAGCACACGAATCTGGAGATGCTGTCCCGTTTTTTGCCCCATGGGCTCTGGGGGCGACTCTACTGGTACATGCTCTATCCGTTTCACGAAAGAATTTTTTTTGGAATGCTCAAAGGGGTGGCCAAGGCAATTGAAAAACCTATTATATCAGGCCCTGAACGTTTTACGCCAAGACTTCACGACTCGTGTGCATTGCCGTCAAACTCTTAGTCGTCATTTCAAAATTTTCCATAGAATGATTTTCATATGGTTCAAACCGACAAACCGAAAGTTTTGAAACTGCTTATTGTTTTAAATATTAAGAGGAATATTTAAAGGGTATTTACAGACAAAAAAACCAAGGAGACAACTATTCATGATTCAACATCCTCAACTGAATGTTCTTTGTGTCACCTCGGAATCCATATCTATCCTTGGACCGCTTTTGGCGTACCTGAAAGAGATTCCCCATATTCAGCCGGTCTTATTGGAAAATCTTCCAAAGGATTTAAGACAATTTCATGTGGTGATTACGGAACCGGTAGCGAAATTTCATCCGGATTCTAAACAATTAGAGCAATTTGTTCGATCAGGTGGAGGATGGATAGGTGTGGTTAGCCTCATGGATCTTCCCATACCGGAACTATTCGGTGCATTGCCCGGCGATGTGGGCCCGGAATCGGAAATACGGATTCTGTTTCAAGACCAGGATCATCCTATGACCTCAAGGTTGCCCGATGCCGTTTATGTGAAAGGCCGATATCATTCCTTTCTATCTCATAGCCAAGATGTAACGACACTTTTATATGCCGACTGGCATCACCACCACCACCCGGTATTGGTACATCGTCAGGTTGATGCTGGTCAGGTGGCATGTACCACTCTTCAAGATTTTGAAAATCCCGGTTTAAGGCAGATCATGTATCGGTTGTTAAGGCAAATTTCAGGTCAAACAAGGACTTCGCAGAAGCTGAATGTAGGAATACTGGGGTATGCGCCTTCTGTGGGGGAACTTCATGGAAGAGGTGTTCTTTCAACAGACGGTTTAAATCTTCACACCGTTTGTGATTTGAATCCCCAGCGTTTGAAGATAGCAGAGCAACAGTTCTTGGGCATAAAGACATATTCACATGCCTCAGAACTGGCGAATGACGACGAGGTCGATCTGGTAATCGTTGCCACACCGCCAAATAGTCACGCAGAACTGTGTATTGAGATGATTGCACAAAATAAGCATGTGGTCTGCGAAAAACCGTTGGCGCTCAATCGAAGAGAAACAGACCGCATGCTTGAGATGGCTGAAAAATCGAAGGTTCATTTAAGCTGTCACCAGAACCGGCGATGGGATCCCGACTATTTGGCCATCAAGCGTGCGTTGCATGAGGGCCTCATTGGTGATCTTTTCTATATGGAAACGTTTGTTGGTGGGTTCTCACACCCTTGCGGGTATTGGCATTCTCATGAGGAAATATCCGGAGGCACAACCTATGACTGGGGCGCCCATTATTTGGACTGGATTGTTGATCTTATCCCGGATCGACCGGAATCAGTGATCGGCTTTCGCCACAAAAGGATATGGCATGATGTAACCAACGCCGACCAAGAGAGGATATGGATTAAATTTGAAGGAGGCAAAGAGGCTGAATTCATCCATTCGGATATTGCCGCTGCACGCAAGCCCAAGTGGTATCTTTTAGGTACAAAAGGTGCTATTGTGGGAAACTGGAAAGATGTGGCTACGTACTATATCGATCCGTTACTCTATTTCCATAAGCATAGAATTCCGGCAACAGAGATGGCTCCTGAATTGACGCTTTACCAGCGTCAGGCAACAGGGCAGATCGTCGAACAAAAAATAGCCATACCGGAAAGAAAAGACTACGCATTCCATAGAAATCTTGCAGACCATCTGTTGATCGGCGAACCTCTGGCCTCGTCATTAGAGGATTCTGTGAAAGTCGTTTCCATTTTAGAAACCGCAGCCAGGAGTGCTAAAAAAGGCGGTACCATGGAGAAATTCCATGACTTTTAAGATTAAATGGGGAGTTTTAGGTAACGCCACAATTGCCAGAAAGTGCGTGATTCCGGCCATCTTTAATTCCGCAAATGGCCACATCCATGCGCTTGCATCTCAAAATCCACAAAAGGCGGAGGCAATAGCAAAAGAATACAACATCCCCCATTTATACACCCAATATGAATCCGTTCTTAACGATCAGCAGATTGATGCCGTCTACATCCCACTTCCCAATCATCTTCACAGGCAATGGACGATCAGGGCTTTAGAGGCCGGAAAACATGTTTTATGTGAAAAACCAATGGCCTGTAATGCTGCTGAGGCAATAGAAATGGCTCAGACAGCCTCTGGAAAGGGTTTGCATCTTATGGAAGCGCTCATGTACAGATTTCACCCTCGTAGTAAAGCCATCCATCGCGTGGTTAGGCGGGGCGAGATCGGGGTACCGCGAATCGTTAGGGTTTCATTTTGCTTTCATATGGAAGAGAAAGTCTTAAAGAAAAAAGAAAACTCTCGTTTAAAAAAAAGGGGTGGAGGTGCCCTTTTGGATGTGGGATGCTATGGCGTCAGTGTTTCACGCTGGATGATGGGAAAAGAGCCTGAAAAAGTTCAGGCAATGGCACATTACACCTCCAATGGTGTCGATATACATACGGCCGGGATTTTGTACTTTCAAAACGGTGGACTGGCAACCGTCGAGGCCAGCTTTATCAGTTCTTTACAGCAGACTTATACCATCGTGGGCGAAGGCGGTTCCATTGAACTGCCGCATAATGCATTCATTCCATGGGAAAAGGATGCAACATACTTTTTTCACAACAAAGATGAGGAAATCGGTAGACGAGAGATTATACCAGGGGTCGATGAATATCAGCTGATGGTTGAACATTTTTCCGAAGCGGTCATCAATGGCACCCCACCCTTGGTTCAGGTTGAGGACAGCATCAAAAACATGCATGTATTGGATGCACTGGCCGAGTCGGCAAGATCCGGCAGAATGGTGGCAATTTCTGAATTGCTCATATGATACCAATGTTATATGGCATCATAGTAGCGGACTGGTGATCTTTTCATCAATGATCACATTTTTGAAAGCTTTTACAGTTCAAGCGGCTTCGAGAGATCCTCTATGGCTTAAAGAAAAACGCAGCAAACGGCCAGAAAAAATATTGGATGGATTATGTACACTGGCATTTCGAACCAAAGAAATGCGCGTGGCTGCATGTTGAGGAATAATTCCGGTTTGTATCAAATGACTCCTTTGAAATCCTTGAGACATGTGGATTTTATTATGGGGGCTTATTTGTTTGAAATGAAATCTTTGAGCAACAAAAAGGCCTCATCATCAGCATATTGAACCGGCGGATGTTTGCAATAGTAGGCTGAAGGCGCCTCTAATACGCCACCGAGCTTTCTTTCCATTGCCAATTTACAAAACCGAATGCAGTCGATGGCAGCGCCGGCGGAATTGGGCGAATCTTCAACAGACAATCGAAGTTCGACATTTATGGGGATATCGCCAAAAATTCGTCCTTCCATTCGAATAAAGCAAACCTTGTTGTCATTCAACCAGGGAACATAATCACTGGGGCCGATGTGTATATTGCGGGATTCGAGCTTTCTGTTTAAAACAGCCTGTACGGCCGCTGTTTTAGATTCTTTTTTTTTATCAAGCCGGTTTCTGTTTAACATGTTTAAAAAGTCGGTATTGCCCCCTGTGTTGATTTGATAGGTCTTTTCCAGTTTAACCCCCCGTTTTTCAAAAAGGGTGGTTAACGCGCGATGAACAATCGTTGCACCAAGCTGGGACTTGATATCGTCTCCAATGAGTGGAATCATCCTGGATCTGAACCTTTCCGCCCAAGAAGGATTACTAGCAATAAAAACAGGGATATTGTTGATAAATGCCACACCAGCCTCTATGGCACATTCAGCATAAAATCTTGATGCCTCTTCTGAACCCACAGGCAGATAATTCAAGAGAATTTCCGTGCCGGACTGCTTTAAGATTTTGACAACGTCACTCATGGTCGGCTCTTTTTGGTCACAAATCAAAAATGTATAGTCAGGTTCATAGTCTTTCATATGCTCTGAAAAACCGTCCAAAATCTTTCCCATCTCTACCTTGACCCCTGATTTCGGCATGTTCGGAACAAACTTTTTGGTGCAGTTGGGTCGCTCAAAAATGGCGTCATGAATATCTTTGCCGACTTTTCTTTGATCAATGTCAAATGCCGAAACAACTTTTATGTCATAAGGCGCGTAGCCATTTATTGACCAATTTAGAATTCCGATGGCGTCACTATAAGTTTTTCCTCGGTAGTAAGTAATCCCCTGTAAGAGCGCACTTGCACAGTTGCCAACACCAATGATACCGATTTTAATGGGGTCCATATAATTGTCCAATCAAGGGTCGAATAATTTTAGTAAGTGAATCTAATCTATTACGATAAAACATACTTGAGTTGACAGTCAAATTCAAATACTATCTTCAAAATTATTGAATTTGAAATTAGACAATCCCTCAGCAATAATTCAAGGTATTAAAGTCTATTTTTTTAAACGTCATTGATTTCGAAAAATAAATCTCCAAAAACATCTCACCAACCAGATGAAAAGAGAACACATGGACATCATTGATGCGAATGTTACGCACCATAAAGTATTAAGGTAGCTCTACATAAAGTCGGAAAATGATCTGACCCTATTTGATGAGCTTTTTCGTCACTTGGTTATACACCACACCACGGAAGAAAAATACTTCTATGACCTGCTTGAAACCATCCCTGAAACCCTACACGATGCTCTGGAGGCCGTCAACGAACATCATATCGAAATGATTATTAAGGACTCAGAAGGTTTTCCCTGTGATCACGAACATTTTCCTATCAAGATCGGGGCTTGGGAGAATACACAGTTCATCATCTCGATGAGGAGGAAAATGATATTTTCCTGGTAGCCCGGCAACTGCTCTCCAGCGAGGATCTCACACTTCTCGGGCGGCAATTTGATGAGGCAAAAGGCTCCGATATGAATTTATTAAATGGTATGCTTGTGCATATTTTTTCTATGTGAAAAATCGAAAAGACTATCAGAGAGACAAATTATATATAATGGCCGAACTCTTTTAAAACAGACTCAGCAGCATACCGGCCCGTAAAGAGTTCAACGGGTTAGCTTTTCCTAAAATGCCGGTAGTTTTCTGAGGTCGGGAAAAATTTGTAAAAAATAGCGATTGACAACTCGGCTCGCCTTTGATTTGGGAGTTTCGATTGTCACCCCAAACGATGAACTTCCATATATTTCGATTTATATGAACTCCATAAACAATCATAAACTTTCAATCTACTCACTCTCAAAAATCGATTTCTTTTCAATTATCAATAAATTGTCCTCATTTTGATTTTAAACTCACCCGTGTTATGGTTGTTCTTCAGAATAGCTTCTGATAAAATAAAAAGATATGGAGACTGTTATGAATATGAAGAACTCATTAAATTCAAACGCCATAAAAACCCTGTATTTGAAAAAAAGCCGTTTCACCGAGATGCTTATTGAAGAAAACTCGTTGGATCAAAGCGGGTTTGAAAGTTGGATCTTTTGTCACGGTATGCTTTTCAATTCCCTGGACAAATGGTGGGGTGATCATGGCCTGCGGGATTATCCCCATGAAGGTATCGATCTGTGCTTATACAGAGACCGGGTAAATAGGATACGCCGTATCACTGAAAAAACTCGGATTCCGGTGATGCAAGATGGTGTGGTCAAGGCAATTTTCAAAGATTATCTCGGCAAAGCGGTAATTATCGAACATGAATACTCCGGCATCGACACCGGAAGGTTCATATCTTTTTATGCCCACATAAATCCGCGATCGGAAATTGAAAACGGAGTGATCGTTAAGAAGGGTGATATCATTGCCAACCTTGCCGACACCAGCAATTCAAAATCCAATATCATTCCGCATTTACACTTCTCGCTCGGGATCCCATCTAAATCATTTTCGTATGACGGGGTTGTGTGGAATACCATTAGAAAACCCGAACTGATAACCTTGCTGGATCCCCTGGCGGTCATTGATTTGCCTTATCAGACGCTGGATGCCGGGAATTTCTCTTGTCGAGAGCTTTGATTCACTTATTTCATCAGAAGAATTTCAAAAGAAGTGAATTAAATGCGGCGAAAGCAATAATAAACAGCAAGATACTTTTGTAACCGATGAGAGGTTTATCCACTTAATTGTTTCAAGTGCTGCGGTTCAATGAGAGTGATCGCCTTTATTGAAGATCAAGATATTATCAAAAAGATCCTCACGCATTTGGGCTTGTGCCCAGTGGCGTGAAAACCGTCGCCGCTTGTCAACGCCCAGCCTTTCATCCTGCATTCCATTTTTCGGTTATAGCGTCAACCAGACAATTCGTTGACAACTCAATACCGTGAACACGCGACTTTTGATAACTTGCAACTACCTAATTTAACATCACATTGAGATACTATATTATGATATCTCAAAAGAAACGCTCATCAACTTTTTATTACAGTTTGCCTTAAAATCATTTTTATACATACTAAATTATTGTGATATCATCAATTCCAGTTGCGCAGGCAAACATGTGATATCCATTCCTGATCGCAGCTTTTGCATTAGTTGCGATTACTAATCGTTATGTCTTCCTTGCCATTTCATTCGAAACATTAAAAATGTTTCGTGATTCGTTTGCTCTCAATATCTTGGAGATATCACTCGTTTGAAAAAATGTCAAAACTGTGTTAAATCCATTCGATATATCAGCTCGACCGATTCGTGTGCTCGTGGCAAGATATTTGCAATCGATTTTCAAATCAAGTATATCCTATTCATGAATTCCGAACTAGTTTAATCGTATGTTTTAAATCTCAACAAAAAGTTTATAAAGGCCGAATGAAAAATGTGACGGGTGAGAAGAAACTATTGAAAATTTTCCTATCTTTTCGCTCTTTCAATCCGCTGATGCTTATGTTTGGTATGGTTGATCCGTTGATACTTGAATCTGAACAAAGAATTTTTTAATCTTTAGCTATATTTCTAACTTCTTTTTCATTAATAATGCTTCATTTTTCATCTGTCCTGCTTCATTTTTCATCTGTCCTGCTTCATTTTTCATCTGTCTTGCTTCTTCTATCGTGTGCCAGGTTTCTTTCCATCTCTTTTGGGCATCTGCGACTGTCTGCCGTAATTCTTCCATTACCTTACGCGCTTCTTCAGATGCTTGGCGTATACTTTCCTTTTCCTGACGAAGTAG
>JAWOIY010000203.1:0-2625 GCA_046484425.1 Desulfobacterales bacterium
CCACAAAAAGTTCTGCGCATTGTTGCCGAATTGCAGAAGCGTCGAAATTCCAGGAGCCCGCCACGAAATCTTTCAAGAAACGGATGCCGCCCAATCGATCTTCTGGCGTGAATTTCAGCGGTTCACTCATACCGGCGTAGATCCATAGTGTTCGTTAGACGGTTCAACGATATGGAAGTTTGAAAATAAAAATTTTGCTTTCGGTCATTTTTTTTAGATCAATTAAAATGATTGTAAAAGGGTAGCATTTTGAAAATGAATCGCTTCAGGAATACTTATCTATGATGTTGATTAAACACCGCACCAAACGTCCTTTTAAAAGGACCAAAATTATCGCCACACTCGGTCCGGCCTGTGATACCGAAGATACCCTGCGCTGCATGATTCTGGCCGGATTGGATGCGGTACGCATTAATTTTTCACATAGTGCTCACGAATATATTATTCCGTTGATTAGACGGATTCGGTATTTGAGTGCCGAAATGGGGATCCCCATAGCAGTTATCGGGGATTTACAGGGGCCTCGAATTCGCGTCGGAGAAATCGATGGGGGTACAGCAGATCTTAAGACGGATCATGACATGTGTTTGACTTCCCGACGGTTAATGGGAAACAAGGACCGTGTTTCGGTAAATTATCCCAACATTGCCGATGACGTAAAGGTCGGCAGCATGATTCTTCTCGATGACGGCAACATTGAGCTTGAAGTGAAAAAAATCGACGCCAATGGAGATGTGTGGTGCCGTATATTAAGAGGTGGTGTGCTATCGGGCCATCGGGGTGTGAATTTGCCGGGCTTGCAGGTTAACCTCCCATCCATTACTCAAAAAGATTATGCGGATATCGATTTTGCCGTTTCACATGATTTCGATTTTTTAGCGCTTTCATTTGTTCAATCTGTTGCTGATGTTCGCAAGCTTAAGAATTATCTAAATCAAAAAGGATCAGACATTTCGGTTATCGCCAAAATTGAGCGGCAAAACGCGTTTGATGATATTGAAGCCATTGCAATCGAGGCCCAGGGTGTAATGGTTGCCCGGGGTGACCTTGCCCTGGAAATGAGTTTGCAGGAAATCCCCATTACACAAAAGCACATTATTAACGTTTGTCGTCGATTAGCGGTTCCGGTAATTACAGCCACCCAAATGCTGGAATCGATGATAGACATGTACAAGCCGACTCGCGCTGAGACGACCGATGTGGCCAATGCAATATTAGACGGCACAGACACACTGATGCTGTCCGCTGAAACGGCCATCGGCCGGCATCCGGTTGAAACCGTTAAAATCATGTCCGAGATTGCCGTTTCCATTGAAAGTGCCTGGTTTTCCGGGAAGTTGTCCGGTCCTTTGGGCTTTACCCCACCTCAGAAAGTTGGGCCGACCGTCGCATATGCCGGTAATTTGGTGGCCGAATCTTTAAATGCCAAGGCAATTGTAGCCTATACCGCTTCGGGGTTGACTGCTTGCCGAGTGGCCTGCCACCGCCCGCACCGGCCCGTGCTGTCTTTGTCTGCAACACCTCAGGTTCAACGACGGTTGGCAATCACCTGGGGGGTGGAAAGCGCTTTAATTGAGGCAATAAAAGAAACAGACAATATGGTTGACGTAGCGATCAGGGAGATACAAAGTTGCGGCCTTGCCGCGACCGGAGACACGGTTGTAATTATTGCCGGCACACCACCTCATGGTAAAAGTGGTCGCACAAATACCCTCAAGGTAGAGCGTATCCCCTGAATATGATTAACCCGGATCAAGAATGAATAGAACAGCGCTGATTATTTTCGGGGTCTGGCAGTTTTTCTTGTAAACACTTATTCATCAACGGATTGGTCCTCGTGTTCAGCATATTTTTAAAAAAGCTGATATGAGCCTTGACATCGGAGCGTAACCCAATATTTTAAGAATTGTGTAGTATTCGATGTCGTTCAAAACACTAAGATTTAAGTTAGAGTGAAAAAAAAAAGCATCTGCAGAACGATGTCCCCTACTGCGGATTAATCACAAGAAAGGAGGATGTTATGGAACTTAAAGGGAAAAAGGTCATAATCCTAGTGGAAGATCTGTTCAATGTTTTTGAATTCTGGTATCCATTCTATCGGTTGAAGGAAGCCGGTGCCCAGGTGACGGTGGTCGGTTCCGGGAGAACCGATGAATTTACCGGAAAACCCGGCACCCAGGTTCGACCGGATAAGAGCGCGGATCAGGTGTCCATCCATGATTATGATGGGGTTATTATACCCGGAGGATACGCACCGGACCTGATGCGTCGTTATCCGGCCATGATTCAAATCGTCAAGGAGCTCTTCGAAGCCGGGAAAGTCGTTGCCGCCATCTGCCATGCCGGCTGGATGCTGGCCTCGGCCAATATACTGGACGGGCGCAAAGCAACTTCATTTTTCGCCATAAAGGACGATATGATTCACGCCGGAGCCCTGTGGATGGATGAATCCGTGGTCGTAGACGGGAATCTTATCACCAGTCGAACACCGGATGATCTTCCGGATTTTATGAAAGCCATTATTTCTGCTCTCAAATAGACGGTTGGAGCGTAATATATTTCAAAGCTATAAAGTAATACGGAGAATAAAGCAGGTAGCCATAGACGATGCCAAAAGGAAAATTT
>JAWOIY010000031.1:0-11277 GCA_046484425.1 Desulfobacterales bacterium
ATTTTTTCTTCCATTTCATGAACTTGAAATTATATAACTCTACGTTAATTGACAACCGTATCAGTTTATTTTAAGTAAGATTTGACACTGAAAACACGTGAAATCATCGGAGGGCCAAATGGAGGATTTAATGGATATCGCGGCGGATTCGGACTGCAGTTCCCTCGAAGAGGACAGTCTTTTGCTCAAGAAGTTTATCGATATGTTAAACCTTCCATATGAAGATCGTCCGGAGGTTTTCTTTAAGATAAAGAAACTGGTAATGCAATAAATTTTTTTATGCAAAAACTTACCTAAAGTAACATTTATGTTTGACATATATTTTTACTTATAGTAACAATTTAAATGTCATCTGGCCCTTGCCTCTCCTTTGGGGCATGGGGATGCCTCTGTCCTTACAGATCTCAGCCCGAGCAAGGGCCTTTCCGGCAATCAGGGCTGGATCGTGCATCCCGCTTCGGTATTTCTTTTCTTTTTTACTTCCATTTGCGGGAAGGGGCTGGAATCGGCCGGCCCCTTCGATATTTCAGTATTTAAAAAGGCATTTTCTGATGAATCCTCTCGAAATTTTGACCGAAAAATACGGGCCGGCGATGAAACCTTCTCAGGTAGCCAGACTTTTCAACTATTAACGAAAAAGAAATTAATATTTACGTAATGCGAACATTTTCACCCCACCCCAAAAAACCGCTTGATCGCGATATAAGATTTTATAGGGAACTTTATAGGTAGAAGCGGGTTTATGCTCTGCCCTTACACATTAGAAAGCATCTTTAATAAATCAGGGGAATTAATTTGACAGCTCCTACTCGAAAATATTATAGGCAAATAAAATGCTCTGGAGGTGTCGAATTTATGGGTGGTAGTGTTCAATTTCATAAGGAAAGCAAACGATATTTCATACAAATATACTGGAAAGGCAAGCACCGGAAACACTATGTCGATTGCGACACCTTTCAGCCGTTCGTCAAAAAAGCACGGGCATTGAAATATCTCGGCATTGCCCAAAGGCAGATCGACGAGGGCGACTACAATCCCGATTTCTGGAAGCCCGACAACCTGGTTTCAATAAGCGCCTACGCAGTGGAATGGCTCGACAACAAAGATGTTACCCACCGCACCTGGCGTGACTACAAAACAGACATCACGAAATACATCATCCCCTATTTTGGCGACAAGGATATCCGCTATTTAAAAGCAAAAGATATTAAGCTGTTCAAAAAACACCTGGAAGATATTAAGCTGTCCAAAAAATCAGTTTACAACAAAATGGGCACCCTCAAAACCATGCTGCGGGATGCGTATCGTGATGAAGACATAAAACGCGTCCCGCCGTTTCCTGTGCTTTCTGCCGGGGCAACCGGCAGACCGGAGAGCCTTACTGTAAAGCAGCAGGATATCCTTATAAATGCGATACCGGAACGCCATAGGCCCGTATTTGAGTTTGGAATGGCCCTGGGCTTGCGCGTTGGGGAGGTCCGAGCAATCCAGAAGGAAAGCATCGAAGAGAATGAAGTCACGATCGAGCGCGCCTTTTCGGATAACCTATTGAAAGGAACGAAAACAGAACTAAAACGGTCTTATATCCTGACTGAATATGAAAATGGAATACTGGAAAGGGCAGTCTTCAATTTAAGTCCGTTCGTGTTTGTGCGGGAGGATGGAAGGCCTTACACAAACAAAAATTTAAATAAAATCTGGCGGGATGCCTGCAACCAAACCGGGATCAAGATAAAACTCCAGAATGCCATGCGCCATTCCCTCGGATGTCAGCTCGTTGATCAGGGATATGATCTTGACTTGGTGCGAGAGCAGTTGGGGCATACCGACATTAGGACAACAAAAAGGTACGCCCGGAGATCGGAAAAAACTTTGACTGAAGCCCGCGAAGGGATAAGGGCGAAGGTAATCCCGATTGGGGTCGAGTTGGGGTCGAAAAATAACACCTAACTATTTGAAATCATGGTGGAGGCGGCGGGAGTCGAACCCGCGTCCGAAAACATTCAACACAGGCATCTACATACATATCCCGAACTTTAGCTTTCGCCTTCTTAAGTCTCCTCCAGGCTGGATGCTTAAAAGGCTATCCTGTAAGAATGTTCGCCAATCCGTTGACAGGATCTACGGACCGACTATCCTGCTCGTCGACGCCCTTACCGAATTAGCAGGAATGATCCGGCAGGACGCTAGCCTTTAAGCGGCTAGAGCGTAATTATAATCATCTGCGATTATGTTTAATTCCCCACCTATTTTACAAGCAGGCAGGAGCTTGGTATGCAACCTGGGCCTCTTTATCTCCGTCGAAGCCGTTTCGCCCCCATGTTGTGTGCAGATGTATTTCCTGAATCTCGCGTATGCGGCAAGCTCAACGCCTGCAAAATTCAGGTGATGAAAAAGAACGATTTTATGTTCTAATTCTAAACAGGTTTCACCGATTTGTCAAGGCCATTGCAACCCAAATTAGGGCTTTAATATTGATAAAAAAATTAGACGGATACTCGAAAACTGAACTTTCGGGTTTTCCCCTCTCCGGATACGCCGCTGTCCGGTATAAATGTCCTTTCCATAAATGTGATTTCCCCTCCCCTTTCGATAAAAATGATCGATGATGAACGCGTGCCGTAAAATTCGCTGGTAATAAATAAAGGAGAAAGAATCCGTTCCCAGTCAAGGCCCACACCGGTGTCTGGAAGCATGCGATCGGGCGGGCAAGAACCATCTCTTAAAATTTGGAATATGTCTTCAGGGTTTATTCTTCCTTTGCCGTTCAGCAGGTTCCTAAGATCTGACTTTCCTTTTGTAATCTTTGGCCACGGCGTATCGATCAGATGATTGCTAACCCCGTATATACCCGGTTTAAGCTCTTGAATATCGTTTCCCCGGTTCGAGTAATAATAGAGCCCAGTCGTGTCCCCTACAAGAAGATTAAATCCATTGAAGCGATTTCCAAGAAATTTTATATGCTTGAGGTAGTCTTTTGGAGATTCGTTGCCGGTTAAAAAATCTCTGACCAGAAAACCCCGGGAAGGTGCATCAGGAATGCTCAATCCCGAATCCCTGTAGTTGGTGATGGCGGCAACCCGTCCGGACCGGGTGATACCCAGCCACATCCCATGATGCTTGAGATCCCTGCCGCCGAAGATTTCCGGTAAATCACCATGGAAAGCAAGCGGCGCAGTCGGACGGTTATAATATTCATCCCGGTTGGCCGCCAATACCATCCGATATTGCGGATGGGTGTCATATGATAAAAGAATCAGGCACATTCTTATCTACATTGACCAAGAGCCGTTTGATATGTTACTAAAAATCTGTATGAATTGTTTTAAATATTAGAACAGCGGTGTCTGTTTTTTTCTTTACTTGATTTCCCGTTGTTGCTACAAGCTAAAATCTTCATCAGGTGTTTTTAAAAATTTAATACAGATATCGGAAATTCGCAAGTTCAACTTGTAACCTCGGCAAAAACGATGGTTGCGAGCTTTGAGGGCCTCCCCTTCTAAATCGATAAATGCTTAAAGGAGATTTTTTAAGATGAACATTGGCAGAAGATTGGGTACTTTGGTTGTTTTTGGTGTGCCGGCGGTCATCGGCGGAGGTATCGTATATGCACTAACCGGTGGAAATTATGTTGCCGTTTTCGCCTATGAAATTCTCTTATTATTTACGGCGGTCGGATTTGCCTGTAAATAGGCCGGCAGATACCAATAATCCGCTACTTTATTTCGCTCGGTATTTTTCCTGATAACCGGCCCGACATTCCTGTTTTTAGAAAACGAATGCCCATAATGCCTTTATCAGGAAGGAGCGGTTTTTGGGCAAGCCCCATGCATTGTGAAAAAACATCTATATTAAACTGGAATTGCGATGCAAGACAGACCCTCCATTAATATTATTTTGTGGTTTTTTCTGGCGCTTTTTCTTGTCTCTGCTTATTTGCTCGGCCAGCTCTTATGGCCCTTTATATCTGTTATTATCCTTGGTGCGGTTGTAACTAATATTTTTAAACCCGTTTATGCCTTTTTAAACCGGAAAATAAGCCCTCTTTTTTCCTCGCTTTTGACCTGTACTTTAATCTTTTTCATCCTGTTCATCCCAACGTTCTTTTTTGTGGGCATCTTGTCAAAAGAAGCACACGGACTCTATCTCATGGGAAAGGAAGCCGTCATCAGCGACCAGATAAAACAAATTCTGGAAAGCAGCACGATTCTGGAAAGAACAAACCTTATTCTTTCAAATCTGAACATTCAGGTTACCGGCGAAGAACTGAATAAAGGTATTTCGGAAATGGGTAAAATTGTCGGCCTTTTTTTGTATCAGCAGGCCAGTTCCATCGCCTCAAATATACTCAGTTTTGTTGTATACTTCTTTTTAATGCTCCTGATCATTTATTATCTTTTGATGGATGGCAACAGGTTGATATCGTTCATTATCAAACTTTCCCCACTCCCGGATGAACAGGATGAAAAGCTCATTCAAAAATTCAAGGATATGGCTGGTGCAATTCTCATCGGCAACGGCCTAGGAGGGCTGATTCAGGGGGTGGCCGGCGGTGTTGTTTTTTCGCTCTTTGGATTAAAATCACCTTTTTTATGGGGTGTCATCATGGGGATTCTTGCATTTTTGCCCATCATCGGCATCGGGGCGATCCTTATTCCTGCAGCAATTTTTCTGATTTTCAAAGGCCGGGTGGCGGCAGGGATATTTTTTATTGTTTTTTATATTCTCCTCTCCGGTGGTGTCGAATACCTGTTAAAACCCAAACTGGTGGGAACACGTGTTAAAATGCATACCCTGCTGGTCTTTTTTTCTATCATCGGAGGATTAAAATTATTCGGCATCCTCGGCATTATTTACGGTCCGCTGGTAACAACTGCATTTCTAACATTAACAGATATTTATTATACCAGCTATCAAGAATTGGTTGACCCTTATAAACGGTAACATCGTCCCCTAAGGCTGTCCCAAAATTCGACCTTCGGACTCAACCGGTTGGAATTTCATATCTCTCGCTACGCCAAGATTTATAATTGAGCCAACAGTCGGCCAATACGCAATCATAAATTCATTGATGGGTCGGGAGTTTTTATTTGTCAGATCGCTCCATGGATAATGCTTTTTTTCAAACCGTGCAAATATATCCATATGAAGAATTTATGTGAAAAACCCGTAATTATCCTTGCTTCAAAGTCTCCGCGGCGCCGATATTTATTGAAACAGGCGGGCCTTTCATTTTCTGTCGTTCCAAGCGACATTGATGAAACGAGGGTACCCATTTCGTCACCGGAAACCTATGTAAGGATCCTGTCTGAATTAAAGGCGGATAACGTTTCCGAAAGGTACCCTGAAAAATGGGTGATCGGAGCGGACACCATTGTCCTTAAAAATGGTGCCGTACTGGGAAAACCGGCATCAATGGATGAAGCGAGAACCATGCTCAAACAACTCAGCGGGCAAACCCATCAGGTGCTTACCGGGTATGCCGTCTGCTGCAAGGCCAAAAACAGAAAATTCTCTGAAACCATCAAAACAGAGGTACTTTTTAAGCATCTTACCGATGAAGAAATCGAATGGTATATTCATACAAAAGAGCCGTTCGACAAGGCGGGTTCTTATGCCATTCAGGGTCTTGGAACCTTCCTTGTTAAAAGTATTCGCGGCTCTTACACAAATGTAGTTGGGCTTCCGGTTTGTGAAGTTATCGAATTTCTGATAAAGGAAGGCATCATTCAAATTTCCAGGACATAAAAAGGTTATTATCGCTTAGATCGTTTAGATGTTTAGGATGGTACGAAAAAGCTGAAAGCTCAAGGCAGATAAAGGGTTCAAGGATTCAGGGGGTCAAGTGATAGGTCAAATGACCAATGACAAACAACCAATGAAACATAACGTTCTAAACTAACCTAACGATCTTAACGATCCAACGATCCAACGATCAAAACGTGCCAAACGTGCCAACCACCCATGAATATAAGAAAAAGACTGGAAAACATAAAGAATCGCATTAATAAATCGGCCATAAGATGCGGCCGCGATCCTTCAAATATACATCTTGTCGCGGTCAGTAAAACCATCCCGGCAAACAGAGTCAAAGAGGCCATTGACGCCGGTGTTGACATTCTGGGTGAAAATTATGTTCAGGAAGCCCGGGACAAGTTCAATGTTTTGTCTATGTATCCGGTATCATGGCACTTTATCGGGCATCTTCAATCCAACAAGGCCAGATACGCTGTCAGGCTTTTTGACCTGATTCATTCCGTGGATACGCTCAATCTGGCCCGTGAGCTCAACAAGCATGCAAAAAAAGTCAATAAAATTCAAAACATACTTATACAGATCAATATCGGCAAAGAAGCCTCAAAATCAGGTGCGGATATAGAAAATGTTGTGCACCTGATCTATGATGTTACCCAGCTTGAAAACTTGTCCGTGAAGGGACTCATGACAATGCCCCCCTATTTCACCGACCCGGAAAAGGTTCGGCCCTATTTCTTTGCCCTTTGCAGCCTGAGAGATCAGATCCAAAAGGCGCTTTCGGGGGTCGTGCTGGATGAACTTTCCATGGGGATGAGCGGTGATTTTGAGGTTGCCATTGAAGAAGGCGCCACTTATGTACGGATCGGAACGGCAATTTTTGGAGAAAGAATATGAAGATCCTTCTACACATCTGTTGCGCCCCGTGCGCCATATACCCGACAAAGATTCTTCGCAGTGAAGGATTTGACGTTATGGGTTTTTTCTATCGAAACAATATCCATCCTTACACAGAGTGCGTCAAGAGACAGGAAACCCTTCAGTCTTATGCCGCTTCCATCGAACTTAACATTATCTACCAGGAAGGCTATGATTTGGAAGGTTTTATCCGGAACGTGGCGTTCAGGGAACCCAATCGGTGCGCCTACTGCTATCATGAGCGACTCCGATCGACGGCCCTGATTGCAAAGCGCGGAAAGTTCGACTGTTTCGGCACAACGGTGTTATACAGCAAGTTTCAAAAACATGATCTAATCCGATCGATCGGTGAGGCCGTCGCCGAATCTGTGGGGATAAGGTTCCACTATGATGATTTTCGGATCGGATGGAAGGAGGGTGTTGAAACCTCAAAGCGTTTGGGAATGTATCGTCAACAGTACTGCGGCTGTATTTACAGCGAAAAGGAACGGTATTACAAAAATAATTATGTTTAGCAATTTCATATACTTTATTGTCGTACTGCTCATATACAGCACCTATCAGTCTTCTGAAAATACAAACTTTACTGCCCCTGAAACGCTTTTTCTTTTTATAAGTCTGATACTTATTTTTGCAGCGTTTACCTGGATCCAGTTTCACAGGATTGAAAAACAGATTTTAAAACAAACTCCGCATCATCTCGATCATAAACTCAGGTCCACGATAACCCGCCAATCCATAATGGCGATAATGCTCTTTTCAATCGATATCTACGGTCTTAACCTTACGTCCTTTTTTATCAATATACGGTTATTTAGCATTATCCCGACGTTTCAGGCGTTGCTGTTTCTCATGCTCTTTACATGCTATCTGGCCATTGTGTGGGCATGTGCTTATACCCCTTACCGGCGCCTTTATCCAACGGATCTGCCTAGAAAATCTTACGTTCTGTCTCAAGTCTCTTTTTCTGTTCCAATTCTTTTGCCATGGCTTCTGCTGTCCGGAATAGCAGACATCATCCATGCGCTGCCATTCGACCTGCCGAAACGGTTTCTCTCCACCACTGAGGGCGAGATAACTTATTTTTTAGTTTTTCTTCTTGCAATCGCAGTGGTCGGGCCTGCGATGATCCAGAAATTCTGGAGATGCAAACCCCTTGAAACAGGACACAATAGACATCGGATTGAAGAACTGTGCAAAAAAGCAGGATTGGAATATGCCGATATCCTTTACTGGCCTATTTTCGGGGGGAGAATGATCACTGCCGGCGTAATGGGATTAATTAAAAAATTCCGCTATATCCTTGTCACCCAGGGTCTTCTCCACTTACTTGAACCCGAAGAGATTGACGCGGTCATTGCGCACGAGATCGGACACATCAAAAAAAAGCATCTCCTTTTCTATCTGTTATTTTTTGTCGGCTACATGATCATTTCATATGCGACCTTCAACCTGCTGATTTACGCTATTGTTTTTTCAGAATCGATATACAGGCTTATTACCAGCACCGGACTTGACCAGACCGCAGTAACCACATCGATTTTCAGCTTGGCTATTATCATCGTTTTTCTGATCTATTTCCGATTTATTTTCGGGTACTTCATGCGCAATTTCGAGCGTCAGGCAGACACGTATGTATACACCCTCTTCGACAGTGCCGAACCGCTGATCTCAACATTTAATAAAATTGCCGCAACCAGCGGAGAACCGCCGGATCGACCCAACTGGCACCATTTCAGCATCAAAAGTCGGATCGATTACTTAACAAAATGCGAGACCGATAAGATCTGGATAACGCGTCATGACAACAAAATTAAAAAAAGCATTGCCTTGTACCTGGCTGGAATGATCCTGTTATGTGGTATCGGGTACAATCTGAATTTTGGCGAATCCAGTAAAAAACTCAACAAACATTTTTTTCTGAAAATCATCCAAAGAGAGATTGAAAAGACCCCGGAAAATCCATTGCTTTACAGCACACTGGGCGACTTTTATTACAGTGATAAAAACTATGCCGAAACAATCAAAGCTTACAAACAAGCGATCTTGATCGATCCAAATAACACCCATGCCTTGAACAATCTTGCATGGCTCTATGCGACGTGTGACGTCGAAAGTTTCCGTAATCCGAAACAAGCACTGGCGCTTTCCAAAAGAGCCGTCCTTCTTGAAGAATCCCCCCATATACTCGACACACTCGCCGAAAGTTTCTATGTTAACGGCCAGATTGAGCAGGCCATTATCGCGGAAACCCGGGCTCTTGAAATCTCGATCAAAAACCGAGACTATTACAAAAAGCAGCTCGCAAAATTTAAACTCGCTATGCAAAAAACCATTTTTCTTTAGATATT
Organism: Desulfobacterales bacterium; assembly: GCA_046484425.1. GTDB lineage: Bacteria > Desulfobacterota > Desulfobacteria > Desulfobacterales > UBA11574 > UBA11574. The sequence continues at coordinate 9,024 of JAWOIY010000031.1, forward strand.
TGAGGGGTCGGGGCGGTTTTTATCGGCACACACGCACTCGATTTTACCGAAAATCCCGGTTAAAATTCACGGAACGGCGGGTACCTATGGCGCGGAATTTAATTTGACATAACAGCGGCAATCATCTATAACAATATGAAATTAAATCTGAATTATAGATGGTGCTTATATGAGAAAACGGCCTACATTAACATTAATGCGGATTGCCGTCGTAATTTTCGCGATAACCCAATATGGCGGTGCACAGGCCGCCAATTTAAGATACGTAAGAACCGGCAAGCATGAACATTTTATGCGCGTTGTGTTCGAATTCAAAAACAGGGTTCAATTCAAAAGCCCTGAAATCACAGGTAAGGGACAATTTTCCGTGGATTTTCTTGACACATCCACAAACCTTCCACGCCAGACATTATACAAGACAGGACCACTCCAACTTGTTCAATCCATTGAATTTGTTCCTCAAAATTCAAATTTGACAGCCACCGTAAGATTATCTTTTCCGTATTTTATTCTAAAGGCATATCCGCTCCCCGGCCCCGACCGCATTGTTGTCGATGCGTACTGGATGACTTCACCGTCTGAGAAATCCGGACAGAAGGAATCTTTGGGTGAAAAACCTTTATTGGAAACAACATTAACATCCGAAACCAAAGAATTGGAGAATCCTCCCCAAAAAGCTCTAATTAAAGAAGCCTCCAAACAACCCATAATAATAAAATCACCACAGAAACAAACTCCGGCATCCCAAACTACCTTTTTGAATAAAACCTCAAATCAAGCGCCCAAGGAAGAAAACGGCTTATCCCCTTCTTCTAAGGATAATTACACCGCGCAGACATACCTGCTTGTCTCATTAAACGTTTTCACAGGTTGTATTGCCGTGTTGTTTATTTTTTCCCTTTTAAAGAAAAGACACTTGAACGAATTTGGCGATGCTCTTGAATTTACGGATTTTATTAAAAAATCCGATGAAAGTATCGCCGTCATTGATGCCAAAATAGATAACGCGTTTAAAAAATATAATCAATTTTGATTCCAGGGGATAAAATGACTGAAAACATCCATGAAGATATTATTGTCGGCCTATCCGACGATGAAAAAAATGACCTTGAAAAAATGATATCGGCATTTCGGGAAAAGCAGTCTACCCAGCCTGACGGCACAGCAGCCGAAGATGTTCAACAGCAAATATTGTCAATGAGTGAAAACCTTGCTCATTATGGTGACATATTACTAAAATTCGATGCAAAAATAAAACTGTTGCACGGAATTTTGCACCTTTCCGATGAAAAAAACAGGATTATGAGCCAGCGTATCGACGCAATCATTGAACTGCTGAAAGGGTAAAAAATTTTAACCGAAGAGCAGACTCCCACGGGCTCACGCTGAGGAATGGAATGTCGGCGATGCCCAAATTTTATTCTACTTCATACATACCTTCCTGACCTGAAACAGGTCACAGTTCCCCCCAAAAATTTTTTCTATGCCATCCTGTTTCAATGTTTTCATGCCGTCTTTTATGGCCTGATTCCGAATTAATTCCACCGGTGAACTGTTTTGGATCAATTTTTTCATTTCATCAGTTCCCAGCAGAAGCTCATGAAGCGCCATCCGCCCGGCATATCCTTTATTGTAGCATCTTTTGCAGCCGGTCGGCCGGTTGAGCACTAGGTCGTCGGTATAAGGAATATCCATGTGCTTCCCAAATTTCCCAACAGAACCATATTCCCGGGCAAGGTTATCATATTCACTTTTTAACAGTCGATACGGTTCTCTGCAATCGACACAGATTATTCGGACCAGTCGCTGGGCAAGAATACACAAAATCGCATCTGCAAAGTTGAATGGGTCCATTCCCATGTCAAGCAGCCTGCTTATGCTTTCAGGGGCGCTGTTTGTATGAAGGGTTGAAAATACCAGGTGTCCTGTCAGAGATGCCTCTATACCGATGGATGTTGTTTCCCGAAACCGAGCAATCCAAGGCAACCCAGGGACAACTAAAGGACTTAACCATTTCAAAGTGTTAGGTCCTTTTTTCTTTTATGGGTTATCCAAGGCCAACGAAGGATATTGAGAGCATTTTTTAGTGAAAAGTTGACCAAAAGTTGACCATGAGGCACAGTGACCGGGCAGATTCCTTTAAGCGGATAAATACCGGCCTTGCAAGGCCTGAAGATTCCGACTTGACTAAGTAGTGCAGTTGGGATAACTGAAACACAATATATTGTGTGTGGGGCAATAGGGTAGCGCGCCC
>JAWOIY010000077.1:0-10250 GCA_046484425.1 Desulfobacterales bacterium
GATCAACGCTGCAAACTTAAAGCACCTCCAATAAATTTTATTCAATAGACGCCTCCTTTCTTCATTTTAAACGGTTAAACAATGATGGTGGGTATATTCGGGTTCCATACATTAATTTATATATATAGTGCTGGGCTTCATAATGGATTTTCGGGTGTGTTTTTGCTTTATGGATAGGAATTGTGGGGGATTTTGAAAGGAAAGCTTGATTGGGATTGGCTTGATGGTGGTAGAGACGAGAATGGAATTGAAATCCGGGCATATTTAAAAATATAGAATTTTTTGGGGTCAAAAGCTATTTTCTGAGGACGCTTTGGAATTTTGATCTCTTAATGATATCATAACATATTGACATTAAGATGAATAATTTTATAATGGCAAGCTACATGTAATCAAACTCCTTTTTTATTCATCCACACATCCCACCTACGACTACCAAAAAGTGGCATATAATCATTTGAATATTTTTATAGAACTAGTCAACTGATTTAAAAGTGGCAAATTTTTGGCGGAATTACAAAGAATGGCAATTAAATGCTTATCAACAAATATCTATTACAGTTCTTTAATTAATTGTAATATCAGTAGGATATGGCTTTTCTCAAGCTTGGCATAAATGTTGCTCTAAGTAAAATAATAGAGATATTTACTTAAGAATAATCTATTTATTACTACTATTTACTGAGGGGGGATTAAAGATGAAAAAATACTTCCGTTGGTGTTTAATATTTAGTTTGGTTCTCACTTTTGTATCTATTCCTACAATAAATACCTATGCTGAAAATAATGAGAAACAAAATTATATGACGTTTAAGGCAGGAATTTATTATCCCGAGTCAGGAGATTATGAAGACTTCGATACGGGCTTCAATGGAGAAATTTCAATCGGGCACTATTTTTCACCAAATGTTGCTTTAGAATTTGGGATAGGATATTTTGACCTTGAATGGAGTGACATCGGATATGAATGGCCGATTGGTAATTGGTCAGATAATGGGGAGATTACCACTATTCCTTTAACAGCAACATTGAAGGGCATTATTCCATTTAAAAGGGGAGAACTGTATGGCGGAGCTGGTATTGGAGTCTATTTGGTAGAAGGTGAAGTAGACGTTAATAGCGATCTAATAGATTTTAAAGTCGACGATGATGATGTAACATTTGGACCCCATGTTTTGATCGGTCTTAATATCGATATCTCTCAAAATGCTTTTATTGGAGTCGAGGGGAAATATACTTGGGCTGAAAAAGCAGAATTTGAAGAAACGATTCTCGGGCAAAAGGTCGAGATTGTCACTGAACTCGATGGATTTATTGGTACATTCAATATAGGGTTTAGGTTCTAAATTTGGGATATCATTTTTTCATTAAGGTCAGATCCGTTTTAGAGGGTTTGCCTTCTTGACCTACTCAGACGGGCTGGAATTAAACAAAGGCAAGAAAACTATTAAAAATCAGCTATAAAGCCCTTCTTTACGAAACCAGCAACCTTGATATCAAGATGCCAAAAACTACTTAGGTAGTGTCCATCCATTACTTCGTACAGGATACCCCGTTATAAATTTATAGGGTATCCTGCGATATTTTCATCTGTCTAATCTTTATCTTTTTTAAAGAATTTTTTTCTCCCAATCCCTGCGAGACCTACCAACCCAGAGCCAAGCAGTATGAGGGTTGCGGGCTCGGGAACCGGAGAAGGACCTATATCTCCTCCACTACTAGAATCCACCTTAGTGGCTACAGAGGTTTTATAACCGGATGTTGAAAGGGATGACCTATCGTCGTCCTCATTACATCCCCAAAACCCAAAAAACATCATCGAAACAAACAAGATCGTTACTATCAGCTTAAATCTCTTCATGTTAGCATATCTCCTTATCTACCCATTTTTATTCAGACTTAATCAGGCTTTATGCATAGGAGATGCCAAAATGGAGGGAAATCGCCTTTGTTTTTATAATACAAGAAATAAGTATGAATTATCAAGTGGTTACAGATTACTTTTCATACATAAAATCGCCTGTCTCGGATTCCATTTTTTAATGAAACAGAATTTTTATGTAAATCAGGTTACAATTTTGGGAAAATCAGGTAAAAAACAGATGCGAGCCAACAAAGAGGGTATTAGGGCCAGGCGGGATGACGGTTTAGGAAACAGGGCATTTCGAGGCTTCAAGACTGTAATATATCAAGGTATCCCTTATTTAACAATTTATGTGATTATGGCAAAATTACCCAAAATTCATCTCGGATCTAAACCATGAAATAATTGTTTCTATAATTAATACCGATTCATTCTCATACCTATAATGAACAACTATAATAAGAAAGTATTACGCATTTTTAATATTCGTAATACTAAAGTAGTATTAAAAATCATACCTTTGGCGTATTGACTTTTTTTTAATGAGAGTATGAAAAAAATTAGATGAATAGCCTTTTAATTAGCCCATACTATTTTCGGCAAAGCATATTCTGATTTCCATTTTATAATGGTGTTCACTGGTTACCTCACTCTCGAATCCTTTCTATTTACCTTATGCTTTACCCTTTTTGTTGCTAACCTCAATTCTGGAGGTGGCAGTAATGGAGAATCCCCTCAAATTTGAATGCTGTACTCCTGAAGAACGTTGAATGTTCTGTTGGGAGATTAAAACATTATACCAAAAAAATCACGATTATTTAAACAATAGCCCCCATCTCACATATCGATGACGCTGGACTGGTGTGGAAAAGATATAATCTTCCAGTATGTTGCATGATTTTTTCACCATGCGTCTATTATAAGGGGTATTGCAATGACAGCTAATTTCCGAATTACTCCCTATAAATTTCACGGCAGTCTCTACCTGAAATTGACGGGTGATTTTGATGTAGGTTCTGCAAACGAATTGATCAAAACGTTAAAAAAGCATGACAAAAGTTCCGGGGATATATTCATAGACACGAATAACCTAAAGACAATCCATCCGTTTAATAGAAATGTATTTCAAAAAAATCTTTTTGATCTTAAAAAGCATTTAAAAAAACTAATCATTATTGGGGTGAATAAATCAAAAATTGCACCGATTTTATGAAATATGTAATCCGAACAAGCTTATTCTGGGTTGTTATTTTGGCAAGCTGTCAAATGGTTATAGGAATTTTATTTATATAAAGTGTTCTCATTATATTAATAGTTTGAAGACTGAAAGGCGGATATAATATATTGTATCCGCATTGTTCGGATACTTGAGGAAACCCGCTGAAAAGTCAGCGGGAAAAACAGGGCCTCAGAAATCCTTGGGCTCAATCCCAGCACTTTGCGCGTCCGCACGTATAAATTCAGCATTTGTAATCCGTAGCCAGCCAATTTTTTTCCGATTTGCCTCGGGCAGTTTCCTCCCAAACTAAAACAAAAAAACTAAGGAGATAGATTATGCTTTTGCCCAGTTTGGCAACAAGTATCCTTAACCATCATATTCGCGGAGACTGCCTGCTTATGCTTGGATCACTGATCGGATGAACAAGCCTATCACAACGGTCAGCGGCAAAGACATGGGGATCGGTGGAGTCATCGGCCTTATCATATAACCTTTCATCGATAACGGCCTGAGCCTTCTCTCATTAGGAGATCAAGGTTGGAGTCGAAAAACCCTAATTGTTTGATGTTGGCAAAAACCCTGTTGGAAGTCTTAATGGCCTCATTCATATTTTCGATCACTGTGTCATTTATTTTACCTCCGTCTTTCAGTATTTTGAATACTTCATAACGGAACAACTCTCCCAACCCTTTTGATCTCTTACGCTTAGGCCAGAGGGATGCGAATCTTCTGGCCTGGGTAGATCAGGTTGGCATCTTTAATGACTTCCCGGTTGGCTTCGAAAATGCGCGGGTAGTCCTTGGCGCTTCCATAGTACTTTTTGGCGATGGCCGACAGCGTATCCCCGGACTTTATCTCATAGTACTCCACCTGTTCGGTGGGGGCCGGCGCGCTCAATCCATCGGCACGCACTTCGCTAATGCCCTTGACATTTCCCGCCATCAGAACCGCCTTTTCCTTGGCTGCGGCACTATCGGCCTTGCCGCTGAGTGTCACCACGCCGTCCTGGACGCTGACCTCGAGGTTTGATACGCCCGGATTTTCTTCTTCAATGTGAGCTTTGATCTTATCCGACGCTTCATCTTCATTACCGAAAAGTTTTTTGCCAATATTACGTGCAAAATCGAAAAGTCCCATTTTCATCTCCTTTTGGTTAGATGTTGCATCATATGAATTCTTCCAACAATTAAATAATCATTACCTGACGTTTTGGGTTACAGTTAGATGGTCAAGAGCAGGCCCGCCCCCTTTACATACCGACCGTTTTTTCAAGCTGGTCCGTAATATCTGGAGAAAGACCCAGTTCACCTGCAAGCCGCTGCATGTACTCGCGTTCGGATTGCGTGTCTACCTTAATTGTCAGCAGCGAGGCGGCGTAGATTTGAGCCGCAAGCTGGGGATGGCCCTTAGCCGCGGCGACGATGCCATCAAGATCCATAGGGTTGTTCATTTCATTGTTCCGAGAATATCGGCAAATTTGAACATATTTTTTCCTTTAGTTGAGTTAAAATGTTTAGCGTTTTATTATTTTTAGCGATTCAATATTTCATCAGCGGATCGAGCATCTTGACTGCCTCGACCTATAATACGTTCTCATCCAAACGGGGTATGGGTTAAAAGCTGCCACCGGTACGAAATCCGCCACCCCCAAAACTACCACCGCTGCCAAATCCGCCCCCACCGCCGGAGCCGCTGAATCCACCGAAATCGGGAGTGCGGTTCCAGTGCTGGGCGCGCTCGATCCTGCCCCATGCTGTGCCGGAAGACATCCCGCCCCTCAGGATTTCTCCGAGCAGAACGCCCAGTCCGAAGTTGATGGGAAAAGAAGAGTTGTAAGCATCGTAACTGTTTTTCCGGAACCTTTGGCGCAGCTTTGTGAGCTCTTCAAGAGCGCGCTGCTGCTCCTGACGGGTATTTTTGAGAGTAGAAATATAATCACCGGCTCTTTTTTCTTCTTCCTGAAGCTTCTGAAGGCGGACAACGATGACATCGTCTTCGGGACGCGGCGTGGCCCGGGCTTCTCTGTACAAATTGGCAATATCTTCATGTTCGAGCTCGGCCGCCAGAAGTTCGATGGCCCTTTTGGTTATTTCGTCCTCACCGGATGTGAAGGCCGTCTGTCGATCAAGCAGCTTCTGATGTCTTTCTTCCTCGGCATTAATGTCATCGTCAATCTGGTGAAGGTGTTTTTCCGCCTTCTCCAGTTCGCTCTGAAGATTGAAGATGCCGTCCTTTTCAGCCGCCGCCTTTTCTATCGCCTGTAGTATTTGCTTCTGTCTCTGTGCGTCTTCCTCGGCCTTGGTCGCGTGTTCCCTGAGGCGCAGAGGAAGTTCATTGAGCATGTGAAAGTTGGTGCGCGCCTCTTTGAAATTGATCAGTCTTGCCACCCAGTCGTCCAGCCATCGAATAAAGCGGCCTGCATGATAGTCCGGTGTCATGAAACGTCGTCGCCACAGGTACATGAAAATGGAATCATCCTTGTAAGGTTTTCCTTTGCTGGCCAAATCATCCTCAGACTGGGAGGCCTTCTCATCTGCCCGCTGGGCCACCTGAGCGGACCGGGCTGCCTTTTCCTTCTGGAGCCGGTAAGATTCCGTCTGTTCAAGGTGTGCCTTACTTGACTCGATCTGGCGCTGAAGGGTTTCTATGGCCTTGTCGCGAGCATCCTGCTGAACAATCCTTTCCTCTTCGAGTTTCTGCTGTCGGGCAAGGCTTTCCTTTAGTTTATTTTGAAGTTCGCTCAAGGTCCGGGATCTCTCGTCAAGTAATGCCATGACGGCTTGATCCGCGCTGTCCAGTCTGGAGATCATTCGGTTTGCGTGCAGTTCATCCAGTCGGAACTTGGCCAGTTGCCGATACTGTTCCGCCACTTCAAAACGCAAGGTGTTGAGCCGGGATAACAGTTCATCCATCCGATGTCCTGCGCTCTCGATCTGCGACTGGGTCTGCAGGATGTGATCGTTAATTTCCTGTAGAGAGTCTCTACCCGTTATCATTGTTTTGAAATCCTACCATTGGGTAATCGCACCACCGGTGGTCGGTATGAGGTACTGGGGTTGAAGGTAGCCGCGTCTTTTAATGCCGAATACGTTGCGACTGATGATACCGTCGTCCTCCTTGTCTCTTTTGATCTGATCGAATACAGAATCTTTAACCCGAAGCCCCCACTGCTTTACGTTGTGGGTCTGTCCATCCTCTTCGCTGGTGATGGGAACCGTTAGACCGCGGCCATCGGAAGTAACGGCCTCAACAATAATGTAGTAGTTTCGCACCTTGGAATTGCTTTTTGGGTATCGCCATACACCACTTTGCATCCCCTGGCGAGAAACGATGCGTAACTTATATTCTTGGACCAGCTGATCGTAGAGCAACTGAAGCGACGAGTACCCTTTCTGAACGGCCTTGATATCTCCCCGCCCTATAGCCGTCATGGCATCGCTATAAAGCTCTTGGGCCTGCTGCTTGGCACCATTTTCACGGGCTACTGCTAGTATCCTGTCGCGCTGGTCGGCTAATTTGCCTGGCAGGACCTTCAGTCCACCCAACGAGGTAACCGCCTGATCGGCGTTGTCAAGGTGTATCTTGAGGGCGCTGATCAGCTTCGCCCGCTGGTCGAGGCGTTGGGATACGGAAACGCCGGTTTTTGCCGCCTTATCGGCGTCAATACCGGGTTTTAGCGCCAGTTTTTCCAGGGACTGAATCTTACCCTGAGCCGAGACAATCTCCCGTTCGGCTTCCCCGACAAGCCCCTTGAAGCCTACAGCCGCGTTATGGGGAACATTCTGCTTTATTTTGGATAGAGAGTTTGCCAGATGTGCAACGCGCTCCTTGGCCACGCTGATCTGATCCTGCTGCTGCCCAATCCTGAGATTGATCTCTTGTGTGTCCTTCTTCCGGCTTCGATTTTGTGGCACCACATAAGCGAATTGGTAGACCAAATAGACACCAAAAAAGGCCGCTGCCACCAGCGCTCCTCTTTTGGCCCAGCGCCCGCGGTTGACATACAGGTGGGCCAGCATCAGCTGAAAACTCTTTTTAGGGGGAATGTAGGTAAATCGCTCCTCGCGCAGAGCTTTAACACCCATTGCAATAGTCTCGTCGGAAACCTCTAAGCCCTGGCCGGCGTAAATTTTTCGGACCTTTTCGATCAGTGCCTGGTCGTGATCCTCGGCCTTTAGCTCACGATCGACGATGGACTTCTGGTGCCTGAGCGTGTCCACCACATCCATAGCCAGCATGACTTCATTGAGCTCAATTTTATCGGATTTTTCGGTTTCACTCATTGGTCAGCAGTTGTCCTGAAGTGGTCAGCTGGACCAGGCGGCGTTTGCCGTCCTCTACGGCCTGTCTGATCTCCTTCTCGTTGCGGGTACTCAATTCGCGCATTTCCGCAATCAGCGATCGGGATTTTTCCTGAAAGTTGATCACCGAGTCCAGAAGCTTCTTCACGCTCTCAGCCTTGATGGTGGGGCCGTATCCAGCCCTCAGGGCATCCTCCTGAACCTTGTCGCCCACCTCGGCCAGAGTTTCAAGACTCTTGTTGATGCCTTTTTTCATGGCGTTAAGGGTCTGCGTGCTTTCGTGCAGTCCCTGAAGACTGGTAAAAGAGGCATTTAAGGCCGTAAAAACGGTTTCGTTGGTCCCGAAAAAAGAAACCGCTTGGGAGTAAACCCGCTCTTTCACATCTGAGGTCTGGGCGAGGCGAGCCATGACCACTTCGGTGGTGTTATAACTTATGGACAGATTTTCAGCCAGGTCTTTAGAAATCTGGTAACGCTTGTCTTCCTTCTGCAGATCGCGCAGTCGCTCGTCACGGGTCAGCTCCAGCTTGGCGATGAGTTCGCGGTCTTCGCTGGTATTGGTTTCTAGAGCCTTGGAAGCTTCCTCCAGGCGGGCTTTGGCCACCTCAACTGCTGTTTCTGCCTTTTTGAGAACCTGGAAGGCCATGACCTGGGACTCCTTCAAGGCACCTCGAAAGTCCCGGTAAGATTCCAGAATCTGGTGCTCCCGCTCCATCTGGTCTTTGGTGTCGGCCGAAACCTCAAGGTAAGTCTTTTTGATTTTGCGAAATCGGCTGGGGATGTCGCCACGGGTTACCTTCATCCAAAAATTCGATAGCCGCTCCGTGGTGTTGATCTTGCCGTCGTCAAGCTGCTCAACCATGCTTTTGGCATCGTCTCGGATGCTGTCAAAAGCTTCTGTGATAGTCTCGTAACGCTCGCCCACTTTTAAGGCCGTAATCTGCTCACGGACCACTTCGTTAAAAACCGTTGTATTGCTGAGGGTGCGAGCGATGGCGACAGTCTTTTCCTCATCCAAATCGCTGATTTTATTGATAAGAGCGATAATTGGCATTTCGTCCGGCTTTTCGGGCATCAGGCCCAGATCGCGCAACCCGTTTAGCGCCTTGTCCAGATAACGTAGTGGAGAAGATAAAACGTTTTTGGCATGCATAATTGTGGTTCCTTTCCCCCTTTCCGGGTGGTCGGATGTTTTTAATCAGTAATAAACGAATTAACAAAAAATATCGAAATATTTCTTTTCGAAAATTAAATTAAAACGATAAAATGAATAAAAACAAGCTTCTTTGCAGTTGGTTCCAGTGAAGATTTAATATTGTGGTTCTGTTCAAGTGGTAGAATAATATGTGATATTAGATGGCTACAACTTATTTAAAGCATTATAGGGAATAAAAGTCAACCTTCTTATTTTACCCTTACTTTTGCAAAACATGCATTTTATCGACATATTTGCAGGTACTTATCCTCTATTAACCGGAGGTGGTTTGTTTTAATTCACATAGCTTTCAACGGGATATTTGAATTCTGGCATCTAACCTCTAACCTATAATTTCTTTAAAATATTATGACCTTAAAAAAGTATATACTGAAAATCATCTGCCTGCTTTTTCTGCTGCTGATTGTGGCCTGTGGGGATATTTAGCTTGCAAGATCTATAAACCTTATCAGTGCAATCACAGTTCTTATCGCATGGTATATTTGGGCCTATATTACATACTATACATAAACCTGATTATTATTCTCAACCAACTAAATGAACTCGCAACACAATTCATGTTATACTGAAAAGTTCTCGACATTTTTCTATAACCATATAAAATCTAAATATTCAGATGTGTCAGTGTTAAATGATACCCAAGTGTCTCACAAGTCACAATTGTTCTACATGGATTTCATTCGTCCGGCAATATTTCTATTAAAACAATAGAAAGTTATCAAGTTTCACCATACTGGCATGCTTGTTGCTCTTATTTGTTGGGATTTTTTAACAATATGAAACTATCTGGAATTTAAGAATTAAATTTGGCGTGCAAACGATCAACAACAAGGAGGGAAAAAATGTTTAAAGAATTTAAAGAATTTGCCATGAGGGGGAATGTTGTAGACATGGCCGTTGGTATTATCATTGGTGCTGCTTTCGGTACCATCGTAAAATCACTGGTTGACGATATTATCATGCCGCCGATCGGTTTGCTGCTCGGCAACGTCGATTTTTCGAACCTTGCATCACGCTGTGCGTTTTGCACTTCCGAGTTACAGACATCCCGGATAGATTAATGGCGCCTTAACCCTCTTCCCAGGGAGAAGGAACAAGGTGAAACCCTATAGCAATTTATAGGGAACATCCAAGTTTAAACAGCCATAGCGTGGAGGACATTATGATGTACGCAAATTTCCTGAAAATTTTAAGACATCGGTTAATGATGATTATCGGCATGTTTTTTATCACGACTACTTTAATATTCTGCGCTGCAGAAGCTGGGAATGATTGGCTGGACAAAGGTAAAGACCTCTTTAAAACTTACGGGGAAAGCAGCGGGCAATCCGGTCTCACGGTTGATGAAATCGGGGCCGGGCTTAAAGATGCGCTTCGCGTCGGTTCAGAGACTGTGGTTGCTCAGTTGGGCCGTGTGGATGGCTTTAATACGGATTCAGCCGTTCATATACCGTTACCAAAACAATTAGACACCGTAAAGTCTGTATTGGATAAAGTGGGCATGTCCGGTCTGCTCAAAGACCTTGAGCTGAAACTCAACCGGGCAGCGGAGGTGGCGACCCCAAAGGCAAAAAAACTTTTCTCACAGGCGATAACTGAGATGAGTTTTGAAGATGTAAAGAAAATATATGAAGGTCCAAAAGACGCTGC
>JAWOIY010000004.1:0-18566 GCA_046484425.1 Desulfobacterales bacterium
ACATTTTTTCCCAGTATCCGGATCAACTGAAGGAAGAATCCTTCGCTTTATAACCATTTATTTGCAAACACTTGAGTCATTATTTCTACCAAACTCTTTTGCACACTGCATGTTAATTCCTTCATCTATTCCATCTATTTTTCAGCCCATAACTAGGAATTTTAGAATAAACAGAGGGTTATATTTCCCGGTCTATCAATTGCGAAAAGACATATTTAGAATCGTAGCGAGAGTGGAACGACCTACCTTTGGAGGTGGTTCTTCAAATAGAATAATTATCGTGCGCTATGCTTGAATTGAAGCTTTCCGCAGCCCTTTCTTATTCATTCTTATGGTTCCACCTGACACATTCTTTGTAACTTTTTATCTTTTTTCTCCAAATACTACTCTAAATTCCTGAAATACTTGTCAAAAAATGGCATTCTTTTTGACAAATATAGTCAAACACGTTTGGTACTTTAGACACCGATTTTAAGTTAAGTATTTGAAATCAAGTCGATCTCATATTTTTCGAAATGGCATCTCATAGATTGCATAATTCTTGCATTATGTGTGCAGATTATTTTTTAATCAAGGTAATAAAGAGTAAATAATCATGTGTTTTGATATGGTTCTGTGAATTTACTGTAAACTTTTTGTAGGTCATAATCATCTAATTTAGAAACCATTTAATTTGGAGGTATTAACATGAGAGAAAAACATTGCAGACTTTCGGTATTGGGGTTCGCGGTCACAACTGTTTTTCTGTTCGGGTTTTTCATGCTTACAAGCTCACAGGTATTTGCTGATAATGGGCCCAAGGGAAAAGACAATCAGAAAGAATGGAAAAAACAGAAAGAACAGGATAAGGAATATCGAAAACACCGAGAGGAAATGGAGCGAGAAGATCGTAAGCATTACGAGGAACAGGGTCGTCGTGACTACAAAAAACGTCCGGATTACCACAAGCATCGTGGATACAGAGAACGCCCTTATGACCAACATCGTCATTACGTGAACTACGATTATAAAGGGCATCGGTATGACTACCACGGCCATTGGAGGTCTTGGGAGCAATGGGATAGATACGCAAAAAAACACCCGCACATATACAAACATGGAAAATATTACCGGGAATATGCACATTTAATGTTCAGATTCTGCGAACCTGGTACCAATAACTGTTTCTTTTTTTCAATCGGAAGGTAATCAGCAGGTTATGAAAATCAGGAAAATGGTCACTGGGGTCGGATCACGCTAACAATTACAAAGGAAGCGGAACATCCGTATAGTATCTTAGCAAACATTTTCTTTTTTAATAAATTCATCTATTCAATTTAAATTATACCAAAGCATTGCCCGTGAAGGCTGCTTTGATAAAACACTTGACTTTGCAGCGCCCTAAGATTTAAGGAAAAACCTTTAAAGATAAATGAAATCCAAAAAGGTAAAAATAAACGGTGTCGGCGATGTTCTGCTTGAACGAAGTAGCCGGGCCAAACATATGGGGTTGTCTATCCGGCCGTTCAGGGGTGTACGAGTGGCTGTTCCGCGTAGTGTATCATTTGCCTCGGCTGAGGAATTCGCGCATTTAAAGGCAGGTTGGATAAAAAAGCACCTGGAAAAAATAGAATCCATTGAAAAACGGGCGGCGGCTCTCAAAGAAAGCAGGCCGATTGACAGGACCAAAGCGAAGAAATATTTGGTCACCCGTCTCGATGAATTGTGTGAGCAAAACGGTTTCAGTTACAACAAGGTTTTTGTGAAAAACCAAAAAACCGTATGGGGCAGCTGCTCCGAAAAAAACAACATCAACTTGAATGTGAATCTTTTGCTATTGCCGGATCATCTCATCGATTACGTTCTTCTTCATGAACTGGTCCATACGAAAATAAAGGATCACAGCAATCGGTTTTGGGATGAATTGGGCAAATTTGTGGGAGATGCAAAAAGCCTCGATAAAAAGCTCCGTCAATTCACGTTAGGTTAAAAAATATCCTCAATCAAATCATTCAGGGTTTCCTGAAGCCTGACATCATCGGTCAGCGGAAAACAAACGGCACTCCGGCAGGCATCGTGAACGGGTATCCCCCGGCCGATGAGCTGGGCGGCATAAATCAAAAGTCGTGTGCTCGCCCCTTCCGTCAGCCCATGCTCCCTAATGTTTCTTATTTTTCCGGCCAGCGATACCAATTTTGAAGCTGTGTCCATGGTGATATTCCCTTCATGGGAAACGATTTCAGCCTCTTTTGAGGCTTCAAGATAATCAAACTCAAGGGAGATAAATCGCTGGCGTGTGCTTTGCTTGAGATCTTTCAGAACGGATTGATATCCTGGATTGTAGGATATCACCATCATAAAGTCGGGATGCGCCTGGATTATTTCGCCTTTTTTGTCAATGGAGAGTGTCCTGCGTGTATCGGTCAGGGGATGGATCACCACCGTGGTGTCTTTACGAGCTTCAACAATTTCATCCAGATAGCAAATGGCGCCCATGCGAACTGCCCGGGTTAATGGGCCGTCCACCCACACGGTTTCATCTTTTTTTAAAAGATAACGTCCCAGAAGATCAGAGGCAAACAGGTCTTCATGACAGGCCACGGTAATCAGGGGACGTTTGAGCAGGTACGACATGTACTCCACAAACCGGGTCTTACCGCATCCGGTGGGGCCCTTCAGCATCACCGGAAGTCTGGCATCGAAGGCGGCTTCAAACATTCTAATTTCGTCACCCGTACTCAGATAATAGGGTTCATTTTGAATTAAATGTACGACGGTTTCAGGTGAAATTTGGGATGACATAAATGCCGAACCTCCAAAAAGGGATTTATTTTCTATTGACAGGGTCTATCTCATTTATCATCATGTTTTTCAAGCAGATAACGCATGATGAATCGGACGGAAAGGGATAACAGCATTTTATCTTTACAAGTCCGCAGCCGGATCAATGTCGTATTTTCTCATTCGTTTCCAAATTGTAACCCGGCTGACGCCCAAAATCCGAGCCGCTTCAGACTGATTCCCGCCGGCTTGTTGCAGAACCTTCAAGAACTTTTCACGTTCACCCGCATCATCCTGGTAACATGTGGCCGGTTTTGAAGTCGCTCCTGTGGTCTTTAATATTTTGGGCGGCAAATGCTGTTTTCCAATTGCCCCGCCGGGGCAGAGGACAAATGCGTATTCGATGGCGTTTCGAAGCTCCCTGACATTGCCCGGCCAGGAATAGGACGAAAGAATTTCCATAACTTCGGGAGTCAGACCCAGAATTTTCTTGCTGCTTTGAATGGAATTTTGTTTGATAAAGCTCTGAACAATGAACGGAACATCTTCCATACGTTCCGACAGGGTCGGGCAATGAAGCGGAAATACATTGATGCGAAAAAAGAAATCTTCCCGGAAAAGTCCCTTGGCAATCAATTGATCGAGGTTTTTATTGGTTGCCGTAATGATGCGAACATTGACCGAAATGGCATTGTGGTCACCGACCCGTTCGATTTCTTTTTCCTCCAAAACCCGCAGGAGCTTTACCTGAATTGAAAGGGGGATATCCCCGATTTCATCCAGAAAGATGGTCCCTTCATGGGCAGCCTCAAAACGTCCGATTCTCATCCGGTCGGCGCCGGTATACGCACCCTTGACGTGACCGAAGAGTTCGCTTTCCAAAAGATTTTCATTCAAAGCCGCACAATTAACCTTTACAAAAGGCTTGTCGCAACGAATGCCGGCCTGATGGATTGCGCGGGCAACCATTTCTTTTCCCGTGCCGCTTTGACCCAGAATCATGACCGGAGCATCCGATTGGGCGACATTATCGATCAGTTCGAACAGGTTCTGCATCACGATGGATTTGCCGAGTATGCCGTGATACCCATCATCCAAATGGAATGTTTTTCGTAATGCTGCGATTTCCTGCTGTTGGCGAACCATTTGTGAAACGTCCGTCAGGGTTTCTACGGCGCCGATGATCTCACCATTTTTGCCGTGAAGCACCGTTGCGCTTTTGATAATGTGGACCGTATGGCGATCTTTATGGGTAATCAGGCATTTCTTGTTCTTGCTTTTGCCTTTCAAAAAGAGCTTGCACCACACCTCTCCGGGTCTTCCCCCTTTTATTTTGCATCCCGTGCAATTTAAGATCCGGCATGACTTGCCGATCAGTTCTTCGGATGAATAACCCGTCAAGCGCTCGGCCGCCGGATTGACGGACATGATATTTCCTTCCGGATCGATGACCAGAACGCCGTCCTGTAAGGTTTCTATGATGGCTTCCCAGTGGTTGCCGATATCCATGATAATTCTCCCAAATCCAAAATTTTCCTAAAAAATGAACATAGCGAAACAGATGAATCAAGCCGATGTAAAATTTCGGTTCAACTGTAAACCTGTAAAGTTAACACCTGTTAACATACCACTGAAGGTGAATAATGCAAGAAAAAAACGTTGATGCTTTTTATCCTAATTTTATCAATATGTTATTTGTTTAATCCTCTTTTTGTTTTCCTGTGGCACAATCATTGCTCTGACAACAAGGCATCCCGAGTAAAGGAAGTCGACGACATGCTGCTGATGGGTCTTGAATGTCCCCAACCATTCACCGATATCAGCGGCCTCGACCACCGTTCAAATTTTAAAAAGGAGGAAAAATTGAAACAGAGAAAAAAGTTTAAAACAAAATTCTTTGCAGGAATTTTAGGGCTGATCTTTTTGGTGTCTCTGTTTTCTGCCCCTGCTGTTTTCGCGGAAAACGACGTGCAGATGCTAAAAGATCAACTTGAGACCATGTCCAAGCAAATGGAGGAACTCCAGAAAAAGATAGAGACCATGGAAACAGCCGATTCTGAAAAAAAGGAACAGATCACCGAGATGGATGAGCGGCTCAACAAAGCTGAACTGCATACGGCTTTGGACAAAATCGATTTTGGCATTGATTTTAGAACCCGAGCCGACAGCATTCACTACCAGGATATCCGTGTGGCGCCGTCCGCATTTACGAACCAGATTTTTGGATTAAGTGGAAGTAACCTTAGCGATATTCAAACAGCCATGGCAGGAATGGTTGCCAACGGTATGGTTCCACCGGTTGAAACATACGATGCCGACAATGACATCATATACACTAACCGGCTCAGGCTGGAAATGGACGCCAAAGTCAATGACAATCTAAATTTTGCAGGCCGTCTGGCGGCATACAAGACATTCGGCGACAGCACCGGTGTCAAGTTCAACCATGGAAGCATGGGAGATATCACCTTCGACGGCACCACATCGAGCCTGCCCAACGGAGACACCATTCGCCTTGAACGGGCCTTTTTTAATTACAAAAATTATATGGGGTCCGTTCCGTACAATCTGTCTCTGGGGCGGCGGCCGTCTACCGAAGGTCCGCCTTTGGAATATCGGAATTACAGCCTTGAAGGCGGATCGCCTATCGCAACGGTTATTAATTGGCAGTACGACGGTGCGTCTCTCAGTTTCGGCCTGGAGGATGTCACCAACATTCCCGGTTTTGATATCAAGCTTTGCTACGGCGTAGGATTCGAGAGCGACTGGGGCAACAGCGGCTCATTGAGTGCCGCTTCGGAATTGGATGACGTTCACTTGGGCGGGGTCATCGCCACCCTTTATGACAACGATGTTTCCAGTGCCGTGTTTCTTTACGCCCATGCATGGGATGTCACCGACGGGTTCACCGGCCTGACGGTGATGCCGTTTATCGCCTACAAAGATGACCTCAACGGAGATGGTGTTAATGAGTATTACTTTGAAAAAAATTACGGGGGGTTTGTCAGCAGGGTCGAGCCGACCACCAACATCGGCGACTGGGACGCGGCGTCGTTGCTGCTGAGAACAAACCTTACCGAGCGGTTTGATAAAGATATCGATCTCTTTTTATCCGGTTCCTGGAGTCATACGAACCCATCTCAGATTTCCCAAAATCCGTTTTACGAATTAATGGGCCAGGGGCTTTTGAGTTCCAACGGAAACCTTGAAAGTCAGGACGGATACATGATCTATGCAGGCGCCGTTTTCCCCATGCCTTTTAATGCCAGGCTGGGCCTGGAGTATAACTACGGGTCCAAATACTGGTTCAATTTCACAGGGGCGGAAGATTCGCTGATCAGCAGCAAGCTCGCCGCACGCGGCCAGGTATATGAAGCCTATTATATTCAGCCGATAATCAAAAATAACTTTTTCGTACAACTCGGCGGTCAGTACTATGACTACGACTATACCGGCAGCGGAAATCCGCTGGGTGAACCGGTGGATATCGATGAATTAACCTCTTTAGATGCGTTGTTCCCGGTTGTCGACAAAGTATGGAATGTGTATCTGTCGGCCACATTCCGTTACTAACAGGGGCAGGTTTATCTGCGCCCTGTTCGATAGATGCAAGCAGATAAGGCCTTGCATGTGCCTCCACCCCGCGCCCTCTCTTCGAGAGGGGGGAGGGCGGATGGAGCGGGTGCAAGATATCCGGTTATTCGAAATTTTCAATGAACCAGAATTAACAGTGAGCCTAATGATATGAAAACGGAAATTCGACATTACTATAACGCTGTTTTTGAACAGGAATGGCCGGCCTGGTTGGCCGGTATGTTTATTGCGATTATTGCGTTGATGATATTCCTTTGGCAAAGTCCCTGGGGAATCGCCGCGGGCTACAATAATTGGGGGGACTGGTTTTATTATCTTGTGGCCGCATACGATGAACGCCCTTTGAGTCCGTGGCTTCATCCGGTTTCTCTGTCCAATACCGGTATTTTGGTCGGAGCGTTTGTTTCGGCATTGATGGCGCGTCAGTTTAAATTCCGTCAAGCGCCCAAACTCGAATATGCAAAAGGTTTGATCGGCGGAATGCTCATGGGCGCCGGAGCTGCAATGGCCAAAGGGTGTAATGTGGGCGGATTTTTTTCAGCGGTAGCCATGTTGTCCGCGGGCGGATTTGCCATGATGATCGGTCTTGGTGCCGGTGCATGGGTGGGACTGCGATATCTGCTCTGGGAAATGGAACACCTTCCCAGCTGGGCCGTGTATTCGAAGCCAAAAGAAGAAACAGAATCCAGGGCCTTTAACTGGCATAAAGTACAGCCGTATTTGGGGGGAACGGTTGCCATTGGTGTCGTCGCTGTTTTTTATATCTTTTCATTTGTCGACAAAACCCAGCTGGGCGGATGGCTCTTTTTCGGGTTTCTGATCGGGCTGGTCATGCATCGCTCGCGTTTTTGCTTTGTACGGGCCTTTAGAGATCCATTCATGACCGGTGAGGCAAAAATGGTGAAAGCAGTGGCGGTCAGTATCATCCTTTATTTCGCCGGCTCATCCGTCATCAAATGGGCATATCTCCAGGAGCCGACAATGGGTGTTTATCATCCTTTTATCCTGGGCTGCTTGATGGGCGGGTTCATTTTCGGTATCGGAATGCTTTTGGCCGGCGGTTGTGCCAGCAGTACGCTGTGGCGTGTGGGGGAAGGGCAAACCAAGCTGATGGTAACCCTGGTTACATTTGCGCTGACCAATTCGCTGACGTCCAAATTCTTGCTTGTCAGCGGACTGGACGAAAAGCTCGGCCAGGATATATTCCTGCCGGATGTACTGACATGGCCGATCACCGTGCCCCTGATACTGGCTTTTTTTCTGGCCTGGGTTCTGGTTGCCATGTGGAATGAAGAAACGGAAAAATTTGTTGTATTTTAACTACCAAAAAGGAGTTGAGTTTATGGATCTTGAAAATATTCAATCAAACAGCGTCGTTGACACCCGCGGTCTTGGTTGCCCCATGCCGCTTTTGAAGACCAAAAAAGCCTTAAAAGGAATGGCATCCGGTGAAATTCTGGAGATTCTCGGAACAGACCCGGGTTCAAAAAAGGACATTCCTGATTTTGGGAACAAAGGGGGTAACCAGTTCATCGGTATGGTGGATGTTGCCGAGGGACACACAAGATATTTTATTAAAAAGGGGTAAAAGTAATTATGAAAAAAGTTGCGGTTCTCATCAGGGATTTGGATCAGCAGTATGAAGGGCTTCGAACCAGCCTCGGACTGTTGCTTGAGGCCACCGAAGTTCAGATGTTCGTTCTCCACCATGAAATTGCCGACATGGATGAGGCGTACAGCGATAATATGGAATTTCTGGATGAAATGGAAGGTGAAAGGTTTTCCAATAATTCAGCAAATGTGGAAAAATACGGCTTCCAATACATTACCCTGGCAGATGTGGGTATCAAAATCCAAGAATCAGATCTCGTAATACCATTTTAAAGGATAATAAAAAATGAAGGTGCTCAATATTCTAAGATCAGAGCCGGATGAAACCGTTCAAAAACTTGGTGAAGCGGTTTCCAAAAACAACCCGTCAACCGTAACCATGCTGTATGGAGACGATGTTGACTGGGAAGGACTTGTGGATGATATTTATTTGCACGATAAGATCATTTGCTGGTGGTAACCCACTGAGTCGTAAATCGTGCTAAAGGAGAAAAGACTATGGCTGATACACTGGGTATCCTTGTAAATACCGACAAGTATCTCGATTACATCATTAACCTGACCCATGCCGCCCATAAAAAGAAAAAAGATGTCCGAATATTTTTTACCGGAAAAGGAGTGCTTCTCACCCTGAAACCTGATTTTAAAAAATTGGTGGGTAAAGCCAAGCTGGCGGTGTGTGATGTCAGTTTCAGGTCTCATGGACTACACGGACGTGAGGATGAAGTTCCCGGCGTTGGTTTCAAAGACTTCGCCACTCAGGCAAAGAATGCTGAAATGGTGGCGGAAATGGATCGATATGTGGTTTTTTGAACAAACGCCCATCGAAACAACATGTAAACAT
The DNA here is from genome assembly GCA_046484425.1 of Desulfobacterales bacterium. Classification (GTDB taxonomy): domain Bacteria; phylum Desulfobacterota; class Desulfobacteria; order Desulfobacterales; family UBA11574; genus UBA11574. The sequence goes on from JAWOIY010000004.1 coordinate 8,810, forward strand.
TTTAAAAAGACAATAAGGAGGCAAAATGTTAAAAAGATTGGTAACAACTCTAACTGCAGTCGTTTTTGTATTTACTGCCGCCGGTTTTGGTTTTGCGGGTGAAAAGGGGAATGCGCGAAAAGGGAAATACACCTATAAGAACATATATAAGGCATGCAATGACCGTGGTGAAATCGATTCCCCCAGACCGATTTTGAACCCCGATTCTAAAACCCAGGCCCAGTGGACGCGGGTTTTCGAAAAAAAAGATTTTGCTGAGTTTAAGTGCAGTGAAGAGTGGAGCAAATTGTCCGAAAATGATTTGAACGATATCTATTTCTATTTACATAGTTATGCCGCAGATTCTCCGTCTCCGGCAAAATGCAAGTAATTTCTGTTCCTCATCGTTGTTTGCCACAAAGGTACAAGAACACGGGAGATAAATGTATTCTTTCTTCCCGCTGTTTTTGTACCTGAGGGGCGATAAGAAAAAATGGTAACGAAACAATGAAATTAAAATTAAGCCCCAATCTTTATCTCTTATTTTTGTTGGGACTCTTATCCTTGGTTTTTACGCCGATGTCGTCGTTTGCAAAACAGAAACCGGAAGCACCGGGGCTGGAGCTGGCCCGGCAGGCGGTGAAAGCTGAAAAAAAACCCACCACCGCTGACCACTCCCAGTTCAAAGCCTTGCAGCACGCATTTACATCCGGGCCTGAAATCAGCAAGGCCTGCATTTCATGTCATACAAAGGCTGCCGACCAGTTGAAAGAAACCCTTCACTGGACGTGGCTTGACCCCAATTCACCCGAGGATAATATAAAGGGCAAGGCCGGATATTCCCTGAACAATTTCTGTATTTCAGCCAATGGAATGCATGACCATCACTGCAACGAATGTCACATCGGGTGGAATACCGAAGGGAAAGAAACAGAGATCGATTGCCTTAGATGTCATGGTCAGAAAAAGATCAACTGGGAGGAAGTCTTTGAAGACTATAAGTATTTTACTGAGTCGAAAGACCCGGAAGAAAACGCCCTTGCCAAAGACGCCCAGGCTGAAATCCAGGAAGCGGCCCAGAGTATCGGGTATCCCACGCGCAAAAACTGCGGATCCTGCCATTTTTCCGGAGGCGGCGGTGACGGTGTGAAACATGGTGATCTTGATTCTTCCTTAAATAATCCCAACAGAGAACTGGATGTTCATATGGGATATGACGGGCAGGATTTTGATTGCGTTCGGTGTCACACCACGGTTGCACATAAGGTGGCGGGACGGATATACGGCACACCTGCGTCCAATACCCGTCAAAGCCTCCTTGAACATGACATGGAGCCGAAAATCATGTGTGAATCGTGCCACAGCGACAAACCTCATCAATCAAACAGTAAAATGAATGACCATACAGACAAGGTGGCATGTCAATCCTGTCATGTTCCTGAATTTGCGAAGGTTTTACCGGTTCAGGTCTGGTGGGACTGGTCCCGGGCGGGAAAGAAAAAAGACGGCAAACCATATGATGTAAAGGGCCCGTTCGACAAACCTGTGTATCAATCGGGCAGAGGGGAAACAAAATGGGAAAAAAATGTGATTCCCAAATATTTCTGGTTCAACGGTTCCATCCAAGGGGTCACCGCCAAAGACATTATCGATCCGAGCAATCTGGTGAAGCTGGCCTGGCCGGATGGAGATCGCAGTGATAAAAATGCCCGTATTTTTCCATTTAATGTGCATCTGGGTAAACAGCCGTATGATACAGAGAACAAAACCATGGCAGCACCGCTTTTATCCGGAGAACAAGGATACTGGACCACCTTCGACTGGCAGGATTCAATTCAACGGGGTGCAGACTATCTCAATCTTCCCTTTTCCGGCAAAATTGGTTTTGTAGAAACCGGTTATGTTTTTCCCAGTACCCACATGGTTGCTCCCAAGGAAGAAGCGCTGGAATGTAATCAGTGTCACACTCGGCCTGAAAGCCGTTTGGCCAACCTTACAGGGTTTTATATGCCTGGACGCGACAGGGTTAAACCCGTGGACATCGCCGGATGGGTTGTTGTTCTATGTTCCTTTGGCGGCATTGTTCTCCACGCTCTTGGAAGAATCTTTACCAATGGTCGTAAGAAGGAGGAGTAACTGATGCATTCAACAAAAATGGTAACAACCTATCTATACACGCGCTACGAGCGTTTCTGGCACTGGCTTCAAATGGTTCTGATTTTTTTGTTGCTCATAACAGGTTTTGAAATCCACGGGCTTTACTCACTCATGGGATTCGAACAGGCGGTCAATGTACATAATTTTGTTGGTATTACCTGGCTGGTTGCCTTTGCATTTTTCGTATTCTGGGTGTTTACGACAGGAGAGTGGAGACAGTATGTTCCAACCACTAAGAAGCTGTTTTCAGTCATCCGTTATTACAGCTTCGGTATTTTTAAAGGCGAATCGCATCCGGTACCCAAGCGCAAAGGTGCAAAGCACAATCCGCTGCAACGACTGACCTATCTTTCCCTGGCGGCGATGTTGCTTCCCATCCAGATGATCACGGGAATTTTCTACTGGACGTATAATTCATGGGAATCGTGGGGGCTTGGCTTTCTTTCTCTGAACGTCGTGGCACTCATTCATATGGCCGGAGCATTCTTTATTCTCACCTTTGTCATCGTTCACGTTTATATGACCACAACCGGCCATTCAATTTTTGCCCATATAAAAGCCATGATTACCGGATGGGAAGAAATTGAAGAAGGCGTGAAAATCGAAGATTGGGAAAAAGCGCCTGCGGGCCGGTTTTCCGAAACCGTGTCTGCGGAAAAAGGATAATAACCGAAAAGGCAAATAAGTGGCTAAGACGGACGATTCAACTTACATTGATTCTCCGTCTTTAGCCATTTTCTGCTTTCTGATCGTGTAACTATTTGAAAAATATTCGCTTCAGATATAATTTAATTTTCACTTTTTTTCAATCCAGCCATACAGGATGTATCTCGCTCACCGTCTCCTTCACGGATTTAAGGGCCTGAAGCAGCCGGGTATACATCAAGGCAAGCCCGATATTTTCCGAAAAAACCATTAAAGAGTCAAGATCCCGCTTCGAAACATCCCATTGTTCGTAATGATACAGTCGAAGAACACCGATGAGTTTTCCATGCAGGCTGATGGGCAAGGATACAATGGCATGAATCCCCTCTTTTTTGGCATCTTCAGGGTACTGAAGACGGTCTGATGTGGTTACATCCCGGATGACAATCGGTTCTACTCTTAACTGATGATCGAGACTTTTTTTAACTAAAATCGGGCCTTTATTCATATAGTTAATGCTCAGCCCAAAACTGGCCAGAGCCTCAAGTTCTTTTGTATCAGGATTTAGTACAAAGATCGTACTGCCTTTAATTCCCAAGGCTCCAACCAAAAGCCGGGTCAATTGTATCGCCATATCTTCCAGATTGTCGGATCCAGCAATGGCTCGAGTGACCACTTTATAAATGTCGATATCGATTCTGTCTTCGGCAACCATGGGATTCCTCCTTAAACGTTCTATGCGTTAATAAATTATGAAACAATACACACTGCCGTGTCTTTTAAGGCCGCCAAAACCCTACTGGAAACGCTTCCTGCAAAAAACCGTGCGATCTTTCCGGGCTTTCGATTTAATACCAGCACGTTATACCGGCCTTTTTGTACAAGATCGATAATATCACCGGCAATATCCTTTTTTTTGGGTTCAAAGACAATGTTGACCCGATTTTCCGAAAAACCCTTTACCAGCAGGTTATTTTTGATGACGTGAAGCTCGTCCTTTTGCTCTTTAACCCTTTGAGTCAAATATCCCAGGTTGTCTTTCATTTGCTCCATAATCGGACTGCCGCGCATTTCGATTATAGGCGCCGGTATGTATGCATTAAATAAGGTGACTTCGGCTTCTTTTTTGTCGGAAAAGGTATGGATGACAAAATCCAGGGCCCTTTTGTCGAAGCTCGTGAAATTATAAGGTAATAGTATTTTATCGTATTCCATACAGCCCTCCTTCCCCGCCCTTTTTATCGGGTTCTATGGTTGATATCCGGGTCAAACCGGTTAAGAAGAATCAAATTGGTGCTTCACCCAATTATGTTTGAATATCGTATAAAAATTTAAATGAGATATTTCACGTAAACAGAAAATTTAAACACTCATTTTTATTGTGTTGGTAATAAACGGTCTGTTGCCAAAATCAATTTTCGGCGGCTTTGAAAAGTTTTATGATACAGGTTAGAGATAATAACGATCTTACTTGAATTCGTATGTACTTGAGAATGAAGAGCGAGCTTGAGAGAGAAACGCGATAAAAAATATTCAGAATCGGGCAAATCGTCGGTGTATATCCGTAGCGTTGATTTTTATTTTATTCTAAGAGATTGACGCAATATTTGTCAATCATTATGTAATGACCTAATATATGAGAATGAAATAGATAGAACTTTTCATCCAAGCGAATTTACCCTTCAATTATTTTTTGAAAGAGTTATTTTATGCATTATGTATTGTTGATTTTTGCGGTTTTATTTTGGTCGGGGAATTTTATTGTTGGAAGGGGGATTCACAACGAAATACCTCCCATCGCATTGGCTTTTTGGCGCTGGGCGGTTGCGTTGTTGATCATATTGCCTTTTTCACTGGGGCATATCGTGCATCAGTTCGACATAATTCGGAAGAACTGGAAAATTCTTACGGTGCTGGCAATTCTTTCCGTTACCAATTTCAGTATGTTTATTTACATGGCATTAAAATCTTCGACTGTTACAAACACGGTTTTGATAAACTCCATGATACCGATATTTATCGTAATGGTTTCCTGGATGGGTTTTAAAGAGCGAATTACCGTAAGGCAAAGTATTGGAATCGCTATTTCTTTGGCCGGCTTGATGTTTATTATTGCTAACGGAAACCTGTCAACCCTCATTTCTGTTCGATTCAGCAAGGGAGATATGTGGACGATTTCTGCCGGAATTAGTTGGGCTTTATATTCCGTATTACTTAGAAAATGCCCGATTGAACTCAAGCCGCTAAGCTTTCTTGGAATGCTGATTATAATCGGCACATTGTTTATTTTCCCATTTTATATTTGGGAAATGAGCACCGGAAAGATGATGAATTTTACTCGCGCCTCTATGGGAAGTATTGTTTATGTCGCTCTCTTTGCCTCGATTTTAGCATACATATTTTGGAATAAGGCGGTACAGATTATCGGTGCAAACAAAACGGGTATTTTTATTCACCTTATGCCTGTGTTTAGTATTGTTTTGGCCATTATATTTTTAAATGAGGAGTTAAGAGGATATCATATTACAGGCACCACATTAATATTTTCGGGGATATTATTAACGACAATCCATACAATAAAGTTTCAGAAAGCCGGAGACAAAAAGGTTTAGATTCAGAAATTAACTTCTCAAAGCCACCAATAATAACAGCAAATTTTTGCTACCACATTTGGAACAGTTTTTTTCTTGACCTACAAGATAAATCGTCCTATTTTTTATTAAGTAATTATTTAACAACGAGGCTTGTCCGCCCCAGGCGTGGTTACACGGTTTAAAAAAAAATATTATCCGTTTGAGAAGGTTACGTTCGTCGCAGGGGTTAATCCTTAATGTTAGAAATCTTAAACAAAATGTTTGAATCCTCAGTTACATTTAAGGGTAAATGTATTGACTGCGGGTGTGACGTCATCATTGAAATTATACCCACGACAAGCGGGTATGGATTAAATGGCGGGGCGTTATTGAAGTCTTCACCTGACAAATGTTGCGCCAAATGCCCTGATTGTTACAAAGCCAACCCCAAATTGGACGATAAAAACAGTGCACAACGTTAAAAGCATCTCATTATTGATTCTGAGTTTTAAACGAACCGATCAGCGGAACTCAGCAGAAAAAAAACAAATTCTCTGCCACCTTTGCGTTTTGGCGGTGATGATAAGTTATCCAGTCGGACACGATACTGTATTTAGGAATATGTGAACTTAGTTGGGGGTGTTTCTTAAATTTAGCACTATCGTGTAAAAATGGCATCCCAGACAAACACCGAAAAAACTCTCAAGCCCGGCGCATAGACATAAAACAGCCGCCACAATATCACCAGGTAAATATAAATTTTTAAAGTAAAGAATTAATACGGTTAAACAAAAAAAGAAGCCGATTTTGGCAGCAAATATTTTGGGGCCTGCGTTTACCCAGGTGGGATTAAAAAGAAAAATCTTTCCAATAAAACTTGGTGATTAATAAGCTATGATAGGAGAGATAATGTAACCGCCTCTGTATCACCATCATTTGTTACAACAAGGAATTGATATTCGTTGATGGAAGTGTCTGCCAGAAGTTCATAAATACCGAAATAGCCCAGCGAGTCAATAGGGATTCCATTTACTGAAATTATTTCATAACCCTCTCTGAGTCCTCCCGCCCATGCAAAGCTGTCCTCATCCACATAAATAATTTCGCTGGCATCGTATATGTTAATTTGAAGGCCTGTTCTTTGTATGCCGCTTTCTTTGATGTGGGTTCTGTCGAAATAGGGTTCAAGTTTAACTACATTTTCGGAAAATTTAAAGATTGTCAAATACTCCCTGAAGAAAGTGCCTCCAACAGCGGGCCAGCTTCCGATCTGAACGATTATCTCATCCGGGCATGCCATACCTGCGCAGTAGTCAACTAAAGGCACGTATTCAACGAACTCAGAGCCGTCAAAATTGAAAACAACAGACTCAAAAAGTATTTCCGGATTCTGGCTCAGAGAATCCAGCATCAGGGAGGTTATTCTCGTATATGCCGCTCCCGTGTCGAGAAGGTTGTCGCCCTGTGACATCCCTTCTATCGAAATATTCGTAAAAGGTCTGCCAGTTTCGTAATGGATGGGTATCGTCATCACACCGGACGAGACGTTTTCAAGGGTATCGTAAAAATAAATCAAATTGCTCTTATAATCAAAAGTGAAATCAAAGTGTTTTAAAAGGTCAATTCCAATTATTCCGTTGAAATATCCATCCTTGGACTGGGTGAAAGCCGAATCAGAAGACCAGGCAATGAAGTTATTAAAACATACGTCGTTCTCAAAACAGAGGTTTGAAATATAAACTTCTCCATCAGGTTTACCGAATATTCCGGCGGGAACGTGGGTTCTTGAAGAACCTGTATCCACCAGCATATCAAGGTTTATTGAGCCGTTTACTACAGCGCTTACAACCAAAAGGGAGCCAAGTACAAGTTTAACCTCTACGGGTGTGTGAATATCACCTCCCGAAGTGTACATGGCTGCCGCACTATCTCCGCCACCGCCGCAACCACATAGGAGAAACAGAGTTAACAGCATCGTAACGGTCATTGCGAACAATATTAAAAGCTTAATTTTCTGTTTCATAGCTCTTGATCTGTTTCCCTGTTCTTCTTCTGTCACTTGGTTGCTTTACCCGCTATTGATTCAACCGGAAAAACTAAACTTATTTGTTAAAATCAAAAACCAAGGCAGGAAAGATAAGCTTATACCGAAATATTTTTTAAAGTTCAACATGGTGAAATAAAACTTGCTCAGCCGAACAGATTTTTCAAACATCCTTATTGCCTTATACACCTTAAGGCATGGTGCTATCATCAGAGAGCAATATTTGGTGTTGACTTGCCCAGATTGATGGTGTGTTTTAATCACAGCACCCAGCGCTAGACCCTTGATTATCTGGGGCATTAATTGTACGTTTCGGAATTATGTTTATATCAAGTAGCCCAGCAACGTACAGTTCCAAAAAGGGAGAACATCATGTGGATTTTCAATAAAGACGGTTTTTTCTCGGCAGTGTTTGACAGGTATTGCAAACGTGACGAATTGATGATCCGATCACGGTGCAAAGATGATCTTATTCGGCTGGCAAAGAAGTTACATGGCTATTCTGATGAATCTGAGATTTTGGGAATCAAACATGCAGATTACCAATACCGCATGAAAATTACAAAAAAAGATTGGGCGGATTACTTGTCAAACTGCGCCCATGATATTGATTATGCAAACGTCAAGGACAATATTGTCCCAGTCGGTGATGACTTGCGCCAAGATACCTATTATCAGGTATGGACTGCTTTGTATCGCTGGCAATCAAACTTGAATAATGCATAACCCTCCGTTACCACAAAGTATCATATATTGTTGATTTTCTTGATAATTTCGATTTAATGATTATTTTATTGGGTTCATTTTGCCAAAGGTCAAAGTTGACTCTACATCTGATTTCGTCTGGGCCAATCTGATTGCCGGTTTATTAATATTAATCTGAACTGACATCAAACTAGAATCTCACATCTTTCTCAACTACACTTCATGTAAGACCTTTCAGCAAAAAACATCATTAAGTCAAAGCCTTGCCCGCTGTTGGCTTGAACGACTGTATAATAAGAAAGTTCGATTTTATAAATCAAACCGGAGGTTAAAGGAAATGATAAATCTTGTGAAGGCAATTTCTGACATTAGAGATTCTGTAGCATCTGTACTTAGGATACATATGTTGAAGCCTGCAAAACAGAAAAAAGGAGGGATTAGGCCACCACAGTTCAATATATCCTTAGTGGGAACAGCATGGTGTATTGTTGAAAATAAATATATGGTCACTGCGTATCATGTATTCAATGGTGGTAAACCGAGAATAAAATCTGACAAGTTTTATGTCTTTTCCGTTCCGAAAAATGGCCCAAAAGCGTTTCATTTTCCGGTGACAAATTTTATTCTTGAAGATAAAAACTCTGACATGGCCATTATTGAAATTGGCCCTTCACCAGTTTCTGATATCAAGATTAAGTCGTGCCCAATAACATTTAAGTTTCAGGTTGATGGAGCGAAGGTTCTGACATATGGTTTTCCTGCTCCGCAAGTAGAATCGGGTAACGTGGATCAAGATGGAAACTGGCTTGGAGGTGGAAAATTTTTCCTCAAAGCCCATGCAAATGAAGGGATAGTATCAGCTGTTTACGAATTGGATGGTTTGATGTTTTATGAATTAAATGTGGAATGGCATCATGGAGAAAGTGGTGGCCCCATATTTACTTTGCAAGAAGAAGTGCCCACAGCTTTTTCAATCATGCAACAATACAGAAATATTCAAGCACCTCATGGAATTATTCCGGGTCCCCACAGAGGAAGGTCTTTATCTGCAATTGAATCGGAATTAAAAGACATTGGGGCTACAATTAGGGATTAGGGGAAATGACGCCTAACGGGGGGGCTTACGATGAATTCAAATCGAGTTTATGTCGATACACATAAAATATTTTTAATCTGGTCAACCTATAGCCATAGCTAACTTGTCCATTTATTGTCGACCTTACCACCTAAACCCTAAACTAAAATCCCTTAAAGAAAAAAAGCGATTCAACAGAACCAGCCATATTTTTAAAAAAACTGGTTGGGGCGGAGGGATTTGAACCCTTGAAATCTATCCTGTATTCGTATATACAAGTAGAAACTACAAAAACTCATTCTATTTATTACATATTTTAAGGCATCCTCTCATGAACAAGAAACAGATGTCAGAACAGGACATTCGTTCCAAGTTCATCACCCCTGCTATTGTTAGAGGCGGCTGGGACCTGCTTTCTCAAATTCGTGAGGAGGTGACATTCACCCAAGGCAAGGTAATTGTGCGTGGTAAGCTGGTCAGCCGTGGGAAAGCGAAGCGTGCTGATTACATCCTCTACTACAAACCTAAAATTCCCATCGCCGTTATCGAAGCTAAAGACAACAATCAAACCGTTGGAGC
>JAWOIY010000187.1:0-4327 GCA_046484425.1 Desulfobacterales bacterium
TGCTTTCTTAAGTTCAAGCAGGGAAAGGATTTCCTTTTGACAATAATCAATGTCTTCTTCGGGGACGACCATAAAGATTTCTTCTATCGAGCTGCATTTGTCAAAAGTGATGACCGAATGCGCAACAACAGGTAAGCCTGAAAGGTCCATATACTGCTTTCGAAAGGTATCATTCATTCTGACACCCTTACCTGCAGAAACAATAATCGCTGAAACCATATAAGGCTCTTAACTAAAATGATCGGTTCAAGGTTCAGTCCGACACAAAGATCGGCGGATAAAAGGTTCAGGGTTCAAAGGTTACAACTACTTAAACAGGATGGATGATTGTCGATTTTTGGAGCGAAGCGTCATCTTAACTTTAGTCACTTCAAACTTTAGTTCATTTTAGGCACTTTTTTGATATCATTTAAGGTAACTCAGCGCCTTAGGCAGCGGAACGCCTTTCCCCATTGTATCTTCACCATAATTGACACTTGCCAGGATTTTTATATCATTCAACGCCCGAATGTCGCCTTCAAAGACAACCTCGGTAAGATTTTCCTTCTGGATCTTACCACCCGCCCATTGGATATCGAGCACACTACCGGCATCAAACCGGTCTTTCCCAACACACAGTTCGACCTGCCCGCCATAATGCTGAACCGTCTTCGCCACCAAAAGGCTGGGCCTGCTATGAAAACCAAGACTTACAGGAACATTTACTCGAATTGAAGCGCGCTCGACATTCTCGTTCAGTATTTCTCGAGCCAATTCTTTTCCCTTCATTAGATAGTAGCATATATAGTAAAGCCCGAAATTGATGGTACGGTCAAGAATCTCTTCAGGATCAATCAAAGATGAAAGACGATCTTGCACTTTTTTATAGATATTTTTGTACCCTGCTTCATGTAGATGCCGTTCATAAAAATGGAGAAGCCTTCCGAGCATTTGAAGAAGATGAAATACAACAGAAAAAAAACCCCGTAAATCTTTAAGTCTTTTATTCCCGAATCTGTATCCACCATGAATCACATAAGTATCAAAAGAAGACTGAAGGTTGTGAACGAGCATTTCAAATCGTCTCATATTCACTTCATTGACTTTTTCCGGAACAATCTTTAGTATCTCCTCCGGATTATACGGTTCAAAAAATCCAAGATCATCAAAACTTTCCGATATACTTAAGAATTCACTGGCAATCTGAACAATATTTTTTTTCTGCTGATCCTTATCTATATCGTCAATATCATAATCAAGTGTCTCACCGGTGATGATCCCCGGGAAATCATCCATATCATAGCCATCTTCAGGAAATGGTATGTTTAGCCGTTGAGCCTCCCCGAGAATAACCGGAGCCAGTTTGGTGAGGCATTTTCGCAAAAAATATAAGGTGGCGGTTCCCTGTTTTTCGAAATTTTCGCTATCCGGAAGACCATAAAAGTCAAGCCTATTTAAAATATGGGTCTGCGAGTATCCTCCAAGGCTCAAATGCCGAACAGCGGCAGAAAGCTCTCTGTAAAAATACCAGTTTTTACTGTTTTTTGCGCCATGAAAATCGAGAAAATCTTCGAGAACCTGGGAAGCGCCGATAAGCTTTGAAAAGAGCATCTTGGTAAAAAGATATCGGGAAGAACGAAAATTTGAAATATACATGCAACACTTCAAGTAATCGTGGGAAAATATTCTCACCTTCTCTGAAAAAGAAATGTCACAAACTGTTTTCTGAAATTTCATATTCTACATCATTTCCTTCTGAGTCTCAGAAATCGCCTTATCGAGCTTTTCCTTGAGACCGGTCGGCAATCCCTCAATGTCAACGTTTAAAAACCCTCGAACAATCGTTGAAACGGCTTCTTCTTCATTGAGCCCCCTTGCCATTAGATACTCTATCTCATGCTGATCTATTTTACCCACTGCGGCTTCGTGAGACATTTCAACACCCGGAACATATCCTGTAAGTTCCGGAATGGCCCGCATAAGCCCGTTATTTAAAATTAAACCTTTGCACTCCAGGTGCGCTTTTATGCCCGCTGCATTTCCGATCAGATCTCCCCGGGCAATAATCGATCCCCCGGAAGAAATGCCACGAGATATTATCTCGGCACGGGTACCGGGCGCATTTAATACAATCCGCGAACCGACATCCAAAAAGCTCCCGGGACTGGCCACAAGAATACTGTTAAAACGTGCAACAGCCCCTTTTCCATTCAAATGTGTGGTGGGAAACATCTGAAGCGATCCCACAGGCCTTAAGGATATGTAGTTTGAAACAATTGTCCCGCCTTCATCGACCATCGTTACGGTTCTGGGGCGTACATTGATCTTTTCACCCCAGTCATGAATCATGGTAAAAGTGAGTTTGGCCCCCTTTTTAATGTAAAATTCAGATACGCCGACATGTAACCCGGAAACCAGGTGAGGTGCGGTTGCACATCCCGTAATAATATGAAGCTCCGAATCTTCTTCTGCAACAACAATGTTGTGAACATTCTGCGAAAACCCCTCCTTGGCAATATAAAGACATGACTGCACCGGATATTTTGTTTTAACACCCGCAAGGGCACGGATGAAATAACCTTCATGCGGTTTTTCTTTGGCCTGTAACGTAAACTGATCAGCACCCGGGGAAATATTTTTCCATAGATACTCCGAGAGCCAGCCGTGTTTTTGCAAAGCCTGGGATATGCTCATGACTTCGACCCCATCATGGCTTGTTTTGCAGTGTATTACGGATTTGTCTTCCTGGATGAAGGTGCCGATACGAAGACTTTCATGGACATCAATGCCCACATCCAAAAGCTGTTTTGCATCGATTGGGTCGATTTGTTCCAGGTTATTCACATAATCATGTTCATTGGCGTCAGCATTGTAATCTTTAAGATTAATATCTTTGGGTGTATTTATTTCGAACATCTAACGCATTCCTCATAGCCGTATTCTCTAATCCATGTTAGAATCTCCCGCGGATTCTTTGAACAACAAAGGACTCCATTATAAAGAACCTGACCTTTGTCCGCGGTTATATAATCTAAAATATGCCCGGTGTGTGTAATAACAAGCGCTGATTTCACCCGTTGTTCAATTGCGCTTTTATGGGGTCCGTCTTTGGGGCATTTAATCTGTTTGTGCAAAAGTGAATTGATCGTATCTCCAACAAGAACGATATTTTCAAGATCGACGCCGGATTCGGGTTCATCCAATAGAACAAGATCCGGCTGCTGAGCCATGAGCTGAAGCAATTCGGACCGTTTAATTTCGCCACCGGAAAAATTATCATTTACATCTCTGTCGAGAAAATCGGTAAATCGAAGCTCTCTTGCCAGCGCTTCAACATTTACGGATCGATTATAATCACATAATTTAACGATTTCTCGTATCTTTAATCCGTTAATGGTCGGCGGTCTCTGAAAAGAAACTCCGATCCCCAGACGAGCTCTTTCATTAATAGGCATGTTGGTGATGTCTTCACCATTAAAGGTAATTTTCCCATGGGTCACGTTATAGCCGGAAAACCCCATAATGGTCATCATCAGACTGGTCTTTCCCGACCCGTTGGGACCAAAAAGTATATGGGTTTCACCGTTAGGGATTTCCATGTTGACGTTATTCAATATGGTCTTTCCCCCAACTTCAACTTTGAGTTCTTCTATCTGAAGCATATGCAACCTCCAGTAAATACAGGAAGCTTGTTAAAGATAAAAAATCATGCAACCATCCAAGGGTTTTTTAAATCACAAATATCAAATTCCAAAAATGCTCAAATATCGCTCATAAAAAATTTTTTACGAGTTTATCAAGGTTTTGAATTTTGAATTTCGGTCATTGCGACTTGTTTGTTTTTTTGGGTTTTGTTATTTGGAATTTCTACTTACCGAATTACTGTGTTAACGGTTAGAAGTTTATGTGCGGTCCGAGCAGCCCGTAAGCCGAATTCTGTATCCGGCAAGGGTTACCCCTTGGCCGGTTAACGATCATTCATCTTGGGATGCCGGTTACCCGGCACCTCTTGCGACCTACCCGGGAGCTTGAACGGGCCGTTCTCAGACACCCCCCTATTTGGTCTTGCACCGAGTGGGGTTTACAAAGCTTCCCCGGTCAAGGTAGCACGCGCGGGATGTTCTCGAGGTAGGCGCCCCCCGTGAGATGCGACATCCCCTTGATCGAGATGCCGGCAGCCCACAGGGTTTCGACCTCGCGCAGGTAGGGGCGGTGGGGCGTCAGCAGCGCTTCGCCGAGCGGTTTCTCGAGGTCGGGCACAACGGCGTCCCAGCCGAGGGGCTCCAACACGCGCCGCGCGAGCGAGAAGCCGTTGGTGTGCAGCCCCGACGAACGCAGTCCCAGCAGG
>JAWOIY010000192.1:0-2861 GCA_046484425.1 Desulfobacterales bacterium
CAGTGACTTAGCAGTGGTGGCATTCCTGCCCCCTCCGCGTTCTCCCGCGAAAAGCATGCGGGAGCCGCGGTCTCCCCCACTGCTAAATCACTGAAAATACGAAGCGACTCCGCCAATAACGTTACGAGAAAACAACTGCCCCCCTGAATAGTTACAGATTTTTTGCTTTTCTGTGGATTTAGGTATATGTAATTGAAATGATCTGATTTAAATTAGATTTTATGGAAAAAACGCATCAATGAAGGGGGTAACCTATTTATGAACGCCGCGAATCCTAAAAGGATTCACAGAAACCTCATCGTTCGTATTAGCGTCACAGGATTCATTATATCGGTCCTATTCGGGTTCGCTGCCTGGCAGTATGGGAAAAAAGACATCCGCCAGGAAATCCTGTTGGGAGCTAAGAACGGCTTCAAAATGTTGAATAATCGGATCAGAGACTTATTTGATAATCCAAAAGAATTGAAGTCCTCAGCGATTCAGCACGAGCTGGATAGGCTTATGATTGAGCGTCGAAATATTCAACTTGGCATGGTTATATGGGTTGGCATTTATGATTTAAACGGAAAACGCATTGCCCAAATCAGGGATGACACATATGAACATATTGAATGGGTTGAAAAGTTGGCGGGACAAGTCCAAGGTAAGATCCGTAAACATGGCCACTTGGAATTTATAGTATATGATATAGAGAATGTTCCCCATGTACAGATCATCTCACCGATCAAGAACGGTTTGAATGAACTGTCTGCATATGGGGAATCTTTTTTTACCGTATCTTCAGATACTCTGGACAACCTCCGGAACAGAGCGTTTAATTTAGCATTATCAGCCATGTTCGTTGTGATTGTCACGACGGCTTTACTTTACCCGGTTATTATCAATCTTTTGAACCGCGTTTCGTCACTTTCGGCTAGACTGTTTGAGGCCAATCTTGAAATTTTAAAGGTTTTAGGAAGCGCGGTTGCAAAAAGGGATAGCGATACAGACTCTCATAACTACCGCGTAACTATAATATCGGTAAAGCTTGCAGAGGGATGCGAACTATCCAGAGATGATATCAGGCGACTGATAAAGGGTGCATTTCTCCATGATGTGGGGAAAATCGGCATTGAAGATGAAATTCTACACAAACCCGGACGGCTGACGGAAGATGAATTTCAATTAATGAAGAAACACGTTGCCTACGGGATAGATATTGTTAATAAGGCTGAATGGATCAAAGAAGCGGTGGATATTGTGGGTTATCACCATGAAAAATTTGACGGGAGTGGATATGACGGCGGAATAGAAGGGAGCGTGGTTCCTAAGATTGCAAGGATTTTTACAATAGCTGATGTTTTTGACGCCTTGACTTCCCGTCGGCCATATAAAGAGCCGTATTCTTATGATGAGACAATGGACATTATCAGGGCCGGTCGGGGGAATCATTTTGACCCTTCACTCGTTGATGCTTTTGAATCGATAGCAAAGTTGATATATAAAAATTATGCAGGAAGAGAAGATCAGCAACTAATAGAAGAGCTTAATATCATAATTAAAAAATATTTTTACGAATGAAAATATCCCGATTGTGGTTGTAATGAAACATATTAATCTACTCTCTATTTTTGAAGGTCTGCCATGAAGGCAAAAATATCAAGTGTATAAAATATCTTGGATATCGTTTTTCAATAGAGCAATTTTTTTTTAGGGGATCTGCCTGTTTCATTGGAACCCTCCTGTTAACCAATTCAGGGGTCAAAAAACTTTATCCTTATCCGATAATTTTAGACCAACTACTAAAAGGTTTAAGTTTCTGATTTTTAGAATAATTTTAGTTGGTCCTGTTGATTTACCTTTTTTCTGTCTGAGATTCTTGAACGTGACTTTGTTTTATCCAAGTTTTTATTTCCTGCCTTTTTTATTTCTGAAATTATGGGGTATACCTTATTTTTTAAAGATGGAATTTGAAGATACTTATTATCGGTGATCGTCAATTCGACAATGGAATGCCCAATATAACAATTATGGGAATTTTTAGAAGTGATTTGGGTTTTGAAAAGTTCGCCGGCACCTGACGATTCGGGCTTGCTGTATTCCATATCTAATATATCACCAACTTGCAATTCTGTGAACACTGGAGAGTCTTTTTTTACAAGAATACATGGTCCATTTGAGGAAATATTTCGTAACTTGAATTGGTATAGTACCTCCTTATCACTTAAAAAGAACTGCACACTATAAAATTCGTCTAAGATGGTTTTTGCTTCATCCCTGCACCCGGCCAAATCATCGACGATTTTATTTCCTATCATAACTAACTTAAACATTCTTAAACTATCCCCATATAATTTCTTAATCAGTTTTCTCAAACGGTGTGTTTTTCATGTCACTCTTTTCTTTTGCCTAAAATGGTAAACGGCAGGGTCAAATGATTTTACCTCCTAATTATTTTAGAAAATTAGAAGGTACTTATTTCAAAAACTTTTTTTGCGTTCAAATCTTGCAGGAGCAAGAAAGCCAATGCCAGGCCATACTGATATCGTTGTTTTATTATAACTCTATAAGACAATGTATATTGTATGTCAATGTAAAATAGTACAATATATTGTATTAAAAGGTATGTTATTATCGAAAGACGTGAAAAGAATCCTGGCCCAAAGGGTCAGGCTTTGGTTATCCCCATAGGGGGATTCGCTTTACCTTATGTTCATTGACTTACTGAAATTCCAAATATCAAATCCCAAATATCAAACAAATCCCAATGACCGAAATTCAAATATCCAAACAATGTCGTCTTGGAAGGTTTTGGTCATTGAGTATTTGAATTTGAGATTTATTTGTAATTTGGTGCTTGGAATTTGTATTTTTTGACATAA
>JAWOIY010000205.1:0-13035 GCA_046484425.1 Desulfobacterales bacterium
TAACTTATGTTCATTGACTTACTGAAATTCCAAATATCAAATCCCAAATATCAAACAAATCCCAATGACCGAAATTCGAATATCCAAACAATGTCGTCTTGGAAGGTTTTGGTCATTGAGTATTTGAATTTGAGATTTATTTGTAATTTGGTGCTTGGAATTTGTATTTTTTGACATAATACTCCAAGGCAGAGCCATCTTGCCTATAACCTGGCCCAAAGGACCAGATTTTATAGTGCGGAATAAATCAGGTCAACCGGCTCAGGGTTCACGGATAAGCGTTAAAGGTTGGAGGAGCGCTTCGCTTTAGGTTGGAGGCGAAGCGCTGCCCCTGCCTCCTGTATTCTAACTTCTTTCTCCTGTATTCTACTTAAACCGATCTCGGTTTAGGTTAAACTAGACGGGAAAAGGAACCACACGGAGCCCTGCGGTTTCATCCAGACCGAGCATGATATTCATGTTTTGTACGGCCTGGCCCGCAGCACCCTTTACAAGATTGTCGATGGCCGAAATCAGGATCAGACGATTGTTCCGTTCATCCAGCTTAAAACCGATATCACAATAATTGGTTCCCCGGACATGCCGGGTTTCCGGCAGACTGTTTTCAGTCAGTATTCGGACAAACGGACGTCCGGAATAAAATTTGGTGAGACACGCTTTTATATCTGTGGAGGTAACACCTTTTACAGGGTTCGCATAAAGGGTTGTGAGTATCCCCCGGGACATTGGGACAAGGTGCGGAACAAACGTAATCCTTACCGATTTACCCGCTTCAATACTCAAAATCTCCTCCATCTCGGGGTTGTGCCGGTGTTCGGCCGCCTTGTAAGCCTTAAACGAATCGTTTACCTCACAAAAATGTGTGGTCAGCGATAAGCTGCGACCTGCACCGCTGACGCCGGATTTTGAATCTGCAACGATGGTGTGAAGATCTATTAATTTTTGTTTCAACAGCGGCAACAGTGGCAAAAGCACACTGGTGGGATAACATCCGGGAGCACCCACCAGTTCAGTATTTTTAATCCGGTCATAATAAATTTCACAAAGCCCATAAACCGATTTATCCAGTAAATCTTTTGCCGTATGCTCCTGATAATGCGCTTCATAGGTTAAAAAATTCTTGAATCTAAAATCAGCGGAAAGGTCGATGACCTTTTTGCCATACTGAATAAGCTCGGGTACAATTTTCATGGGAATCTTGTGGGGAAGCGCGGTAAATACAACGTCAGCGCTGTCACAAATTTTATCCACAGACAGGGATTCGCAGATTAGGTTCACAAAGCCTGTCATTGCCGGGAAAATTTTGTCAAACTTTACACCGGCATACTGGCGGGACGTCAGGATTGTCAGCTCGACATCAGGATGCCCGCAAAGTATCCGCACAAGTTCTGCCCCGGCATAACCCGTTGCACCAATTATACCTACCCGTATCATAACCCCCTCCGGGTTCAATTGAAGAATTATTGTTGAAAATTGATCACGAAAGCACGAAATTTTAAAAACACGAAAAAGAATATTTTTTTATTTCGTGCCTTCGCCTGCCCCGTAGGTCTGAAAGATCGTACTGGGGTCCTTTCGAGTTTTCGTGATTGTTTTTAAATTTTTGTCTCTTTTCCCGATTGTTTGAAAGGATCGGGATGTTTTTGTTTATTAAATCGCTCCATGGATAATGCTTTTTTTCAAACCGTGTAAACTCGTGGTTAAATATCAGCCGCCCAGATAGGCTTGCTTGACTTCGGGATTCGCAAGGAGCGCTTCCGAACTTCCTTCTAAAACCAGATTGCCGTTTTCAAGCACATAACCGCGCTGGGCAAATTGAAGTGCCATCCGGGCATTCTGCTCCACGAGCAAAATGGTGGTCCCTTCGTCGTTAAGTTGTTTAAGCGCATCAAATACATTCAGCATTAGCAACGGCGCCAGACCCATCGATGGCTCGTCCAGGAGCATGATTCTTCTTCCGCTCATAAACGCCCTCCCGATGGCAAGCATTTGCTGCTCACCGCCGCTCAGTGTTCCCGATTTCTGATTTTTGCGCTCTTCAAGGCGAGGGAAAATATTGAATATCCTCTCGAAATCCTCCTGGATTTTGTCATTGTCTTTTCTGGCAAAAGTTGCCAGACGAAGATTCTCCATGATCGTCAGGTTACCGAACAGTCTTCTGCCTTCGGGGACATGAGAAATCCCGAATATGCTCACGACCTTGTCTGCAGGGTATTTTAGCAAGTCATTGCCCATGAACGTCATTGTTGTCCCTGCTCCCACCGGAACCAATCTCGAAATCGCTCTCAGCGTGGTACTCTTACCGGCGCCGTTGGCGCCGATGATGCAGACAATCTCGCCATTATCGATCTGAAAATCAATGCCGTGAAGCGCTCGAATATTACCATATGAAACCTGAAGGTTTTTCACTGACAACAACATTAGAGCACCACCTCTTTGCCCAGATAAGCATCAATCACTTTGGGATCGTTTTGAATCTGTTCGGGCGTGCCTTCAGCGATAATTCGACCAAAATCAAGAGTCTGGATGATTTCGCACAGCTCCATAACCATTTTCAGCCTGTGTTCGATGAGAAAAATGGCCAAACCCAGCTCTCGATGGACATGCCTGATAATCTCCATCATTTGATTCAGTTCCTCCGGATTCATTCCGGCCGTGGGTTCATCCAGAAACAGTATTTTGGGTTCTATGGCCAGTGCACGGGCCATTTCAACCCTCCGTTGATCACCGTAAGGCAGATTGATCACAATCTGATCTGCAATGTGGTCGACGCCGACGACTTTCAAAAGGTCATGGGCTTTTGTCTCGATTTTTTCTTCTTCCCTGTGCCGTTTGGGTGTACCGAAAAATGCACCGATCAAGCCGTAGGTGATTTTAGAGTAGCATGCCATCTTTACGTGCTCAAGGACAGTCATGTGCCGCCAGAGCTGAAGGTTTTGGAAGGTTCTGCCGATGCCCATGTGGGCAATCCGATGAGGTTCGAGACCTGTAATTCTTTTATCTTCCAGATAGATGTCACCTTCAGTGGGTTTATAAATTCCGGTGATAAGGTTAAAAATAGTGGTTTTGCCTGCCCCGTTGGGTCCGATGAGGCCTCTGATTTGGCCGGATTCTACGGTTAAATGGTAATTGTTGACGGCCCGCAAGCCTCCAAAGTCGTGGCTCATTTTGTCAATATGAAGCAGTGGCATTCTAAACTTCTTTCTCCGGCTCATGTTTGGGTTCTATAAGTTTCTTAACATCAAATTCTTTAAATGCGATCAGACCCGTTGGCCGATAAATCATCACCAGAATGAGCAATAATGGAATAATAATCCACTTGAAGATCTCAAGCGGGCGTAAGGCTTCACCGAGCATGCTCAGACTAACCGCACCCACAATCGAGCCGTAAACTGAATTCAACCCGCCAAAGTAGACCATGGCCAAAACCTCGGCAAGCTTCTGAAGGCCGAACGTTCCCGGATTTACATACCTTAACACGTGGGCAAAAAGCCCTCCGGCTACACCGGCCCAAAATGCCGAAAACAAAAATGCTACGATTTTTGTTTGTCTGGTGTTAACCGTCATGGCATTGGCAGCCATCTCATCGTCTCGTACCGCACACAACGCCTTCCCAAAGGTAGAGCGCACAAAATTGTTGATGATCCACACACAGGCAACGGTCCACAAAAAGACTGTAGGCAGGCTGGCATAATCCGGCTGACTGCTTAAGCCCCGGGGGCCGCCAACGACCTCCAGGTTCTCTATCATGCTTTTGACGATAAACATGAATGCCAGGGATATGATTGCCAGATAATCACCTCTGGTCCGAAACGAGGGTATCGCAATTGCAAGTGCGCCCAGGGAGGCGACCAGACCGCCGATGATCAGCGCAACAGGGAACATATATGGTCCCAAAGCAGCAGGAAGAATTGCGGGCCCGAAAAGTCTGTCCTTGGCGAAGAGGACCACCGTAAACACTGATGCCGCATAAGCCCCCAACGCCATAAAGCCGGGATGGGAGCATGAAAATTCTCCCATATAGCCGTTAACCACGTTTAAGCTCAACGTCACCATAATGGCGATCATGGTCAATTTAAGCATTAAAACCCGGTAGGCACTGACATCAGACCATAAATGCAAAATCGCATACAAAAATCCAAGATGAAGAACTACCGAAATTATCGTTGGAAATTTGAAAAGCCAGGCAACCAGGCGGTTTGTAAACGGGGCACTCAACCGGGCAACGCCGCTGATGGGCAAGGCATATATCAGCAACACGAAAATCAGCGCGCTGGGAATCAGCAAAGGCTTTTTGAGCATGATCAGAAAACCGAACAGCACCGGAATTTTAGGCAGCCCGAGAACATCGGCCAACCCGTCACCCAAATAACGTTCGAGAAGCACCGCGATCACCGCGCCAAGGAGCCAGCCCAGTAAAGGTACCTGTGAGAACGAATTCCGTAACTTCTTGAAAATCATCTTTCCCTTTTTAATACAACACGCCGGTTATTTTCATCATGAGCAACTCAAAATGTTATCAGTAAAAAAACCACCCGATGGGGACCGGATTTGATTAAACCCCTTACAATCTCAGACGTGCGCTGTAAGGCTCTCCGAAAAAACCGTGAGGCCTGAACGTCAGAATAAGAAGAATGATTGAATAGGCGATAAAATCACGGAGCGTCGAAGGAAATATCATGGCCACAAATATTTCAATGAAGCCCAGCAGGAACCCGGCCATACAAGCTCCCAGAATCGAACCTCTCCCCCCTAAAATAGCCGCCACAAAAGCCTTCCAGCCGAACACAATACCCATATATGGATCCAGAACCGGGTAGGCCACCCCGAAAAGTATTCCTGCTGCTGCAGCCAGCGCCGAACCAATGGCAAAGGTCATGGCGGCAATCGTATTTATGGACACCCCCATTAACGGTACTACAACGTAATCAAAGGCCATCGCACGCATGGCCATCCCCCACTTGGTCCTTCGCACAAACTGGTGCAGCCCGAACATCAGGGCCAAAGATACCACTACGATCATAATCTTCTTATTGGTTACATAAACACCGCCGAGATTATAATTGGTGGTCTCGATCAGGGAAGGGAAACTGACCCTTCTGGCACCCAGCAGCGCCAGATTCCCTGTTTCGAGGATGATACCGATCATCAACCCGGTAATCGCGGCTGAGGCTCGGGGTGCTTCCCGCAACGGCCGGTAACCTACCCGTTCCACCAGCATACCTACAAAGGAGGTCAGAAACATCGAGATGATAATGGTCATCACCAGAATTAACCAGCCAGGCAGGGTCAAAGCGCTCATAGCGGTCAGGGCCGTTATCGCAGTAACAACCCCAAAGCCGATGTACGCCCCGACCATGAAGATATCACCGTGGGCAAAATTAAAAAGCATCAATATTCCATATACCATGGAATACCCCAGGGCGATCAAGGCATAGAAGCTGCCCCATTGCAAGGCGTTGACCAGGTTCTGGAAGAAAAATGTCATCGCATTTACTCCGCGATCATCCAAAAAAGCGGGCTCAGGGCTCTAAAGCCCTGAGCCCGCCTTAGATGTGCTGTTTTTCATTTTTTACGGGTTTTATTTTTTTTCGGGTTGGAAATCTCTGAATGAACCATTTATCCGATACATTGCTCTCACGGACAGGCGGACTTGTAAAACTCGAATTCGCCCTTGTCACTGATCTTAACGATAACCGCACATTTGATCGGGTCACCGTCTTCCGTGAAGGTCATCTTTCCGGTAATACCATCAAACACTTTGATCTTGGCCAGAGCATCGCGAACAGCTTTACGATCTTTCTCGATATTTCCCGTGAGCTTTCCGGTAGATTCAATTGCTTTTTGAACGATGCGCAACGCATCCCATGTCAAGGCACCCACATCGTCCGGCACATAGCCGTACTTTTTGTTGTATCGATCAATGAACGCTTTGGTTTCGCCTTTTGCGCCCGCTGCAGCGTAATGGGTGCTGAAAAACAGCCCATCGCAGTCATCACCGCAGTGCTCGATCAGTTCAGCCGAACCCCAGCTGTCGCTGCCGACAATGGGACCGGTCCAACCTTGCTCGTGGGCCTGTTTAACGATCAAAGCGACTTCATTATAGTACTGCGGGGTGAACAATACCTGGGCGCCTGATTGTTTTATTTTGGTCAACTGAGAGCTGAAATCGACATCCTTGGTGGTGAAGCTTTCAAACGCCACCACAGACCCGGGACCGTTCAGTTTTTCCCAAGCCTCTCTAAAAAACTCGCCCAGACCCTTGGGATAATCACTGGCAACATCGTAAAGAACCGCGGCCTTTGTGTATCCGAACTCGCCTTTGATGAAATTGGCCAGTACGGGACCCTGGAAAGGATCCAGGAAACAGCCTCTGAAAACAAAAGGTCGGTCCTTGGTGGTATCGGGATTTGTTGACCATGGGCTTATCATTGGGGTTTTATAGTTGTTGGCCACTTCCCCGGCAGGAATGGCCTGCTTTGAAGCTTGGGGTCCGACAATAACCAGCACCTCATCTTCTGTGATCATCTTGGTATTGACTGTAACGGCCGATTCCGCTTTGGATTCATTGTCCTCTACGACCAACTCTACCGGATACTTCTTTCCGCCGACTTCGAGTCCGCCGGCAGCTTTGATATCCTCAAGCCACATCTGAGCGGCAAACTTCGTCCCCTCTCCCACTTTTGGGATGTCCCCGGTAATCGGAGCGTTGATACCAACCTTGATCGTTTTTGTCTCGGACCATACAGAAGGTATAAAAATCAAACTGATCACCAGGCATGAAACAGTAAACAACCAACCTTTTCGCATGACGGCCTCCTTTTTTCGAGATTCGTTAACTTGTTGATTTAAATACAATAACGATATAATTCCCTTTGTTTGATGGCTGAATAACATAATGATTCCTCTTTTTCAACAAAATAATACAGCAACCTTTCAGCCTGTTACGTTTAAAATTTTTAAATATTCAGGGGGGCAATTGTTTTCTCGTAACGTTATTGGCGGAGTCGCTTCGTATTTTCAGAAAGTTAGCAGTGGGGGAGACCGCGGCTCCCGCATGCTTTTCGCGGGAGAACGCGGAGGGGGCAGGAATGCCCCACTGCTAACTTACTGAAAATACCAGTGACGTAGACACCGAAGTGAAGGGGAAATGACTGCCCCCTGAACACATACTAAAATTTTATTTGTTTTTCTTTATGTCCGTAATCATCTCTTTGAGAATCGACATGACATTTCGTCCTCTTTCACGTGCAATTCGATGTGCGTCTTCAACCAGCCTGGCGGCCTGATGTTCCAGTTCTTCCATCGCCGGGACCGAAATGTTCAGCCTCTGATACTGCCAAATCAGCAAGCGCACGGCCAGACGTTCCTCCTGCTGTCTGATGAAGCCCACTATTATACTCCTTGTTCACGGTTCACGGTTAAAGGCTGGAGGAGCGCTACGCTTCAGGCAGTTCGCTTTCAGCGGCGTTAGTTTGGAGGAGCGCTACGCTTTAGGTTGGAGGCGAAGCGCAGTCCCTGCCTCCTGTATTCTAGCTCCTAACTTCTAACTTCTATCTCCTATCTACTGATCTTCTCACATTCTCACCTTCTACCCTTCCGGCCATCGATGGTTTACCCAAAACAGCCTTGAGCTGAAATGGGTAAATATTTCCGGATGTCCGCCCTCCGCTCCATGCCACCTGCCTCCAACCTTCACCGGCACAGCCTCCGCCCTCATACCTGCTCGGTATTGCACATCCATAGGATGGCCTCTTCCAATACCATTTTCGGTCTTTGCCTCGTGTATTTGAGCCGGAAATCAGCCTGGGAAAGGTGTTCCATAGCATCAATAAGCTCATTTTTCGTAAATTTATCTGAATTTAACAGCATCTTGTAGACAGGGTAAGGATTGTTTGCAATCTCAAGATCCGTGGCCGGCAGACTTTTTTTCTTTTCTTTCTTCTTTCCTGTTCTCTTGTTTTCACCATCCTTATCCGAAAGCATGTCCTCCCATTGTTCCATCCGATTCAAAAGTTCCCGGTTGTATAACTGGACAGCCGTCATAACCTTATCCTTAAACGGTCCATACTGCATTTCGGAGTGCCAGGAAATGCCATGGGAACTCTCCACAAAATCCTTTATCAGCAAAAGCTTTCTGACCTGATTGGTTATCGAAGCCAGAATTTGAAGCGGATGGAAGTTGTCCGTCAGAAGTGAGTTTAAAAAAAAGAGGGCTTGTTCAACATTTCGATCAGCTATGGCATTGGTCAATTCATATATGGGATCCTTTTTTGTGCGCTTTAAAACAAATGCAACATCCTTGGCAGTAATTTCTTTTCGGTCTCCAACATAACTGATCAGCTTTTCGAAATTATCAGAAAAAGTTTCCATATCAAAACCGGTCAATTCGACCATTGCCTGATATGCTTCCTTATCCGTTGTCTTTCCATGTCGAACAAGCAATGCATCCATTCTTTCCGTAAGGACGGCTTCCTGCGCAATTTTGTCCGCCCGTCGATCCCCTTTTGGCACAGAACAGTCAATAATCATGCCGTTACTTTTAATTATTTTAAAAAGTTTGCGGCGTTTATCGATCATGTCCGTGGTAATGACCAGATGATTTCCATTTGGGAATCCTTTTTCTATGGCGTGTTGCAAAAGAACGACATTATGTTCTTCAGATGATATGGGAAGGTTGTTTTCCATGCAAAATTTTATGATCTCATCAAGCCATTTTGTATCCCCTGTCTTATCCCCATCAGGTTTTAAGGTCTTTCTTGGGTTTTCTCCGCTGATATCATCAAACGACAGATTTAAAATGGCCAGAAGGCTCAGAAGATACTTTGCCGCTTTTTTGATGTCTTGAGCATCAAAGGCTTCTTTCGCTTTTTCAAGCAGCTGTCCTTCATCCTGCTTCGAGTAGAATATTTTGGAATCACAGAGTGCGACAACCTTTGTCCCACCCAAAAGCGAGTACGTATTCAGCCGTTCGACAACGTCTTCAAGATGGCCGCTCGTCCCGTCAACGGCTTGATAATTGAAATTTCTTTGCTTATCCGGTATCAGTGCATCCAGAAGGGTATCGAGCGCACTTTTATACAGAAGTGCTTCACCATGGATCAGATAGACCGGGGCAAACTGTTTGGTATCCCGACCTTCCTTTAGTTTTTTCAAATAAGCTTTGACTTCTTTATAATGAATTTCAGGCATTGTATTTAATTTTCAACGGACTGCTGACCAGGCAACGATTCCTTTTTTTTCCGGATTTTCCGGATCTGTATGTTTTAGTGCCGATTTGGTTTTACGGCATTTTTTTAAAAAGGATGTGAAATATAAAAATAATGATTCCAACAGTAATTGCACTGTCAGCGACATTAAAAGCAGGCCAGTGATAGGTTCCGATATAAAAGTCCAGAAAGTCGACGACCTTTCCAAATCGGATTCTGTCGATCAAATTTCCGATGGCACCCCCGAAAATCAAGGCAATCCCTGTGGCAAGTAAAGGATGCGTCCTGGGTGTGTTCTTATAGAAGTAAAAAACAAAGCAAACAGCCAATGATGAAAGAAAAAGAAAAAGCAAATTGCGCACACTCGAATTTTGGCTGGCCATAAATCCGAAAGCCCCACCGGGATTATGAATATGTGTAATATTAAAAAATCGCGGTATAACGGTGACGGAATGGTGCAGGGAAATGTTTTTTAAAATTATGACCTTTGTGATTTGGTCCAGTATTGCTACCAAACCGGAAATAACGGCAAGTTTTGTATATTTGCCGTACCCGGGGTCTGATCTGTCCGAAGCGAATAAATTCAAATACACCTTTAAATTATTCCTTTATATTGCTCCCGGTTTTCAGTTCTCTCAGGGCATCCTGACACCGGCTACAAATCGTTGGGTTTTCTGAATTTTTTCCGACGGAAATATCATGAATCCAGCACCGCTCGCATTTTTCACCCGATGAAAGTTGAACCAGAATGGATAATCCTTCAATATCAGGACTGTTGAAAATACCGTCAGGTTTTTCTCCTTTAATCAGCGAAGCTTCCGAAACGATGAATATCGTTTTCAGCTCATCCTTATACTTGTAAAGAATATCATACAGATCACCATCTGTGTAAATCGTAACCGCCGCATCCAGAGAATGTCCGATGAGCTTTTTTACCCGTGCTTCCTCGAGTGCTTTTGTAACTTCGCCCCGAACTTCGATAACCTGGCTCCAATTTTCTGCCAATTGTCTGTCTGTCCACGATTCATTAACAACCGGCAAAGGCATCAGATGAACACTTTCCGAATGTTCTTTACGGCTCGGCATGAAATTCCATATTTCTTCTGCCGTGAATGCAAGTATTGGCGCCATCACCCTGGCCAGGGTGTCCAGTATGATGTATATGACGGTTTGTGCGCTTCTTCTTTCCACGGATTCAGACGGTGAAGTGTAAAGTCGATCCTTGAGAATATCAAGATAGAACGCGGAAAGATCGATAACGCAGTAGTTATAAAGCGCATGGTAAATAATATGAAATTCGTAGGTATCATAGGCTCTGCGCGCCTTTTGAATCAACTCCTGAAGTCTGTGCAGGGCAAATCTGTCAAGATCGGGCATGCTGTCATAGGAAACCGTATTTTTTTCAGGGTCAAAATCGTATAAGTTGCCAAGCAGGAACCGGCTGGTATTTCTTATTCTCCTGTAGGCATCGCTCAGTTGCTTTAATATATTTTCAGAAATACGAATATCGTCCCTGTAATCGGACGCAGATACCCAGAGACGGAGAATTTCTGCGCCATGCTTTTTAATGACTTCTTCCGGTGCCACGACATTTCCCAGGGATTTGGACATTTTTTTGCCTTCTGCATCGACAACGAATCCATGAGTCAACACGGATTTATAGGGCGCCTTTCCCCGGGTTCCAACGGCCGTCAGGAGCGAACTGTGAAACCATCCCCTGTGCTGGTCACTCCCTTCGAGATAAAGATCGGCAGGCCATTTAAGGTTCGGGCGTTCTTCCAATACCGCTGCATGGCTGACACCGGAGTCGAACCATACATCCAGAATATCATCCTCCTTGATGAATGTGTTATTGCCGCATGTTTGACATTCGGCATTTTCCGGAAGCAATTCTTCCGTATTTTTTTCAAACCATATATCGGCACCATGCTCCTCAAACAACTTGTAAATACGGTCGATAATGTCCCTGTTTAGATACAGGGCTTCGCATTTCTTGCAATAAAATATAGCGATGGGAACGCCCCAGGCCCGTTGTCTCGAAACACACCAGTCCGGCCGATTCTCGATCATTCCGTAAATTCGCTCTCTTCCCCAATGGGGTATCCATGTCACCTTGTCGATTTCCCTTAGGGCGGACGCTCTTAATCCTGTTTTATCCATGGATATAAACCACTGAGGCGTTGCCCGAAAAATAACCGGCTTCTTGCATCGCCAGCAATGGGGATAAGAATGCTCCATTTTTCCCTGGGCAACCAAAGACCCATTTTCCTGCAGTTTGGCGACGATACTGGAATTGGCCTCGAAAACAAACTGCCCGTTAAAAAGGCCGGTTTCCGGTGTAAAACAACCACTGTCATCTACCGGAGAATACACATCCAAATTATATAAAAGCCCCACTTCATAATCTTCACGGCCATGACCCGGGGCGGTATGAACACAACCTGTTCCTGCATCAAGCGTGACATGAGACCCAAGAATGATCAATGATTCACGGTCATAAATGGGATGGCGGCATCTCTTTCTCTCAAGGGCATCCGCTTTGATCTCGGCAAGTATGGAGAAATCTGAAAATCCGAATGTTTTCATACATTCTTCTACGAGTTCCTTTGCCAGAATAAGCACTTCACCGTTTTTTGTATCTACCGCACAATAAATAATCTCCGGGTGAAGGGCGATCGCAAGGTTTGCCGGAAGGGTCCAGGGCGTTGTTGTCCAGATCACCACGTGAACGGTTTTACCGGCCAGGTTTTGAATCTCATTACTCAAATCATCCAGAAGTAAAAATTTAACAAAAATAGACGGTGATGATTCATCATGGTATTCGATTTCAGCTTCAGCAAGTGCCGTTTTACAACTGCAACACCAATATATCGGTTTTTTACTCCGAAAAAGACTGCCTGCCAACGCAAATTTATTGCACTCACGGGCGATCGTAGCCTCATACGCGTAATTCATCGTCAAATAAGGATTTTCCCATTCACCCATAACGCCCAATCGTTTGAATTCTTCTCGCTGTATATCGATATATTTTTCAGCATATGTCCTGCAATGCCTGCGAATTTCGGCTTGGGACATTTTTAATTTTTTGGCACCCAGCTCTTTTTCAACATTGTGTTCAACCGGAAGCCCATGGCAATCCCAGCCTGGAACATAAACAGCATCAAAACCGGCCATCTGCCGTGAACGGACAATAAAATCCTTGAGGATCTTATTGAGGGCCGTACCAATATGAATATGGCCGTTTGCATAAGGCGGACCGTCGTGCAAAATAAATGACTCACGATTTTTGGAAGTCTCTCTGATTTTTTTATACAACCCTGTCTCTTCCCACAATTTTAACTGACCGGGTTCGCGCTGCGCCAGACTGGCTTTCATGGGGAATTTTGTATTGGGAAGGTTGAGTGTTTTTTTATAGTCCATTTATCCTCCAAGCATCGGTTCATCGCCATATATTTTCCTAAAAGGCGATATAAACCATTACGTCGCGGCGTTACTCGAATTTTAATTCTTTGGTTGTCAATTTTTCGCTTTTTGTGACAAAAATTTAAAAACAATCACGAAAACTCGAAAAAACGAAATCACGAAATAAAAAATGTTTTTTTCGTGTTTTAAAATTTTCGTGCTTTCGTGATAAAATTTTTGTTCTGGTTCAGATTTATCCGCGTCAGGATTTGATACGGTTCATAAAAACGGTGTATTCAATCCTGCTTTACCAACAGCCGTTAAATTTTGAAAGGTACTTTCAAATCGGTTTTCTGTCAAGAAAATACACACTTCCTTACATACTTAGCCGAAAAGTGCTCATCAAAAAGCCCGAACAAGACGA